>JBEAVX010000235.1:0-4020 GCA_041160755.1 Pseudomonadota bacterium | reverse complement strand
GTGGGCCGCCCCCGCCGCCTTTGGGCGCGTCGATGCCGCCCCCTGGCGCCCCGCCGCCGATGCTCTACTCGCCCGCGCCCGCCCGCAGCCGCAGCAGCGCCGCCCACGAAGGCGCGAGCTTCGGCGGTGGCGGTGGACCTCGGCCCCAGGCCCCCAAGCCGATGCCCCAGGAGCTCACCTACGATCCCGGCCTACAAGGCATGGACTACGGCCGGATGCGCCTGCAGGCCCTCGACGCGCCCGTCGGCGCCCGGGGTCGGTTCACCCCACGCTCCATCGACGATGAGCTGGACGAGCGCGGCGGCGACCCGGGCGCCTCGGCCCGCCTACACGCCGCCTTGGCCGAACAAGCCCAGGCGCAGACGAGCCTCATTCACCTGAGCTTGCCCCAGCACCACGCCGTCCCCGACGGGGTCGAGGGGGTGTACGCCTCGTTCACGGCGGAGGCGCCTCTGGACGTGCCCAGCGCCGCGCGGTTCAACGCCGTGGCCTTGCGTGAGGTGCCCCTGGAGCTCGCCGTGAGCTACCGCGCCGTGCCCCGGGAGGACCCCCGGGCGTTCCGCATCGCCACGGCCCGGCTCAAGGAGCGCCTCGCGCTCACCCCTGGCCCGATGGACGTGTTCGTGGCGGGCTCGCTCTTGCTCACCCTGCCCTGGCAAGGCGCCGCCGGGGGCGCTGAGGTGCGCGTAGACCTCGGCCCAGACGACGCCCTCAAGCTCTCGCGCAACGTGCGGTACCGCGAAGAGACCGCCGGGCTGCTCCGGGGCGACCGCCGCCTGTTCACCCGGGTGGAGGTGCGCATCTCGTCGAGCCTGCCGCGCCCGGTGAGCGTCGAGCTGCTGGAGCGGCTGCCCGTGAGCCGCGACGAGGGCGTGAAGGTCGAGCTCGTCGAGTCCGCGCCGCCGGTCGAGATCTACGAGGGTGAGCCCCGCGGCGCGCGCCTCGACGGGGGCCGCCGCCAGCGGGTGCAGGTGCCCGCCTCGGGCGAAGGGATGGCGGCCTTGGAGTACGCCGTCACCCTCTCGAACAAGCAAGAGCTGACGGGAGGCGACCGCCGTGGCTGAGATTCACACCCCCTCCACCCTCGTGCTGGTCGAGCTGTTTGAGGACCGCGCCGCGATCACCCGCCGCGTGGTCTTGCCGAGCGCCCCCGGCCGCTACGAGCTCCTGATCGACGGTCTCTCGCCGCTTCTGCGTGAGGCGGGCCTGTCCTTCCCCGACGCCGAGGCCCCGGTCACCGTCGAGTCCGTCGCCGTCTCGCGGTGGCTGGAGCAAGAGCGCGTCGGCGCTGAAGAAGAGGACACCCTTCGCGCCGAGGAGCGGGCACTCCAAGCCGCCCTCGTCGCCCAGGCCACGACGCGGCGCCGGGCCCAAGAGCGGGCGGATCGGGCCGAGGCGCGGATGAAGGCCGGCGGCTCTTGGCTCCACGAGGCCATGCACGACGGCGGCAGCGTCGAGGTGCTCCTCAAGTCCGTCCAAGAGAACGCGACGGCCTGGGAGGCGCTGCGCCTTCAAGCCCAAGCCGAGCTCCACAAAGAGGAGGACACGCTCAACGCCCTCGCCGAGGCCCAGCGCCGCCTCAAGGCCGCGCTCAACGGTCGCAGCCGCCTCCGTGGGCGCCTTCGCCTGGGCGTGCTCAGCCGGGGCGAAGGCGCGCTCACGATCCGCGACGTCGTGCCCTGCGCGCTGTGGCGGCCGGCGCACCGCGCGACCCTCGCCGGCGAGCAGGTGGTGTGGGAGACCGGCGCCTACGCCTGGAACACCACGGGCGAGGACTGGATCGGCGCGACGCTGCGCCTCTCCACCGCCCGGCCCGGCGAGCGCGCCACGCCGCCGAGCCTCAGCGACGACCTGCTCACCGCCAAGCCTCGCGGCGCCGTCGTCGTCGAGGCCCGAGACGAGACGGTTCAGCTCGCCCGCCAAGGTGACGCCGTCAAACGCTCCGAGGGCCTCGGCGTAGACGACGGCGGCGAGGTGCGGGTGTACGACGCGCCGGAGCCCTGTGATCTGCGCTCCGATGGCCGCCCGATCACCCTCGCCTTGGAGTCGTTCACGACCACCGCCCAGCGCCGCTGGGTGGCCTTGCCCGAGCGCAGCCCCCAGCTCTATCTGCGCACCCGCCAACAGAATCTCAGCCGCCGCCCCCTGCTCGCCGGGCCCGTGCGCCTCATCCGCGACGGCGCGGCGGTGGGCCAGGTGCCCCTGCCCCTGGTGCCCGCCGGAGAGCCCTTTGACCTCGGCTGGGGCGGCCACGACGCCGTGCGGGTCACCCGGGACGTTCACCGCGAGGCCGAGACCTCTCGTTTCACCGGCGCCCAGACCGTGAAGTTTAAGGTCACCCTGCGCCTGAGCCACTTCGGCGCCGAGGCCGTGAGCTTCGACGTGAAGGAGCGGGTGCCGGTGAGTGAGCTCAAGGAGGTCAAGGTCAGCGGCGTGACCGGCGCCCCGGCCCATGATGAGCTGGACCGCGACGGCTTCGTGCGTTTTGGCCTCACGCTCCAGCCCGGCGAGCTGCGCACCTTGACGCTCAGCTACACCGTCGAGGCCCCAGGCAGCGTCACCTTGCCCTGGTGACGCCGCCCGGCTCGGCTACTTGTCGCCTTTGCGGCGATCTGGCGTCCAGTCGGCGACACGCTCATAGTCTTTGTTGGCGAACTCGCCGTTGAGCAGGCGGCTGAGGTAGTTCACCGACATGTCCATCGGGTAGCCGTTGGAGCCGTTCTGCGGGTCGCGGTTGGACTCATCGGGGAAGCCCGCGTGCAGCTCGCCGTCGCCCTTCTTCAGGTCGACGCCGAAGATCTCCTCGGGCAAGGCGAAGTTGGCCAAGGCCGCGTGGAAGGCGGCCATGCCGTCGGCGGTGTGGATGTACTTCGCCGGGTCGTCGTGGTTCATGAACGACGCGACCTGCACCCCTTGGTCTTGTTCGTTCGCCCGGATCGTGCCCGCCCACACCCCGTCGCCGCCCTTGCGGTCCGCGCCGCCCATCGGGGCGATGGCGTCTACGAAGTCGAGGCCTTGGGTGCCGCCGTACTGGTTGGCGTAGTCGAGCACCGCCGCGCCGGACTGGCTGTAGCCTGAGGCCATCGTCGTCGTGCGCTGATCGAGCTGGCCCAGGTACCGCGAGAGGTGGTCTGTGCCGTCTACGGGCGCGCCCTCGTTCCGGATGATGTTCTCGGCGGTGTTGGCGTAGGGCACGACGAGGCCGTAGGTCTCTTTGCCTTGGTCGCGGAGGATCTGGCTCGCCCGCACCGAGCCCTCCCGCTGCATCGAGGTGACGGCCCCGGCGCGGAAGTCGTTGGGGGCGTCGTCGCCGGTGAGCTCCAGGATCGACGGCTTGATGTCGAGCTCGGTGGGAAGCACGTCCAAGAAGAACGCGGCCTTCTCCGGGTCGGCGTTCGCCATGGCGATGTAGCTGTCGAGGATGCCCTCCTGGAAGGTCGTCCAGGTCTTGGAGTCCATCGCCGCGAAGAAGTCTTGGGTGGCCCCGGCGCCGTCTACGGTGCGCACGAGCTCGGCCAAGGCCTCAGGCTCCATCGTCGAGAAGTCTTGTTGGGCGTCTTCGGCGCTGATGTCGCCCGCTTGAACCAGCTTGTCGAGCACGCCGGCCTCGCTCAAGGTGCCCATGAGCGTCGTGTCGTGCAGGCGCTTGAGCTTGCCGCCGTCGATGGCGTTCTGCCGCGCCCAGGCCTCATCGGTGAGCGGGATGCCCAGACCGCTGAACTGCTGGGTGAACTCCGTCGTGTTCTGGGGGATCTGCGTGGCGTCGGCGTACTTGTTGTCTGTCGTGTTCAGCGGCGCCGAGCTGTAGTAGCGCTCATCCGAGTCCTCCGTGACCAGCTCCGCGCTGCCGTTCTGGATCCAGTTGTCGATCCAGCCCAAGCCAATGCCGGCGTCGAGGGTGTTGATGAAGCCCGCCGCGGCGTTGCCGACGGTGCTCGTGAGCGCGCCCCAGCCCTCGTCGAGGGTGTTGAGCGCGCCCTCCTTGAGGCTGCCCCCGGCGTTCTTGAGGCCGTCCCAGGC
>JBEAVX010000171.1:0-3794 GCA_041160755.1 Pseudomonadota bacterium | reverse complement strand
CTTGGGCGTCGCCGGGCCTTGGGCGCGCGCTGAAGAGGCCGCCGCGCCTGAGCGCCCCCACTTTGTGCTGCCCGCCCCCAGCGCGCCCACGGCCCCTCGGCTGCCCGAGGTGAAGACCTCGACGCTCTCGGGCGGCGCGAAGGCGCTCGTCTTGACCCGGCGGGAGATCCCCCTCGTCGCCGTCTCCGCCCGGGTGGTGTGGCCTGAAGGCCCCACGGCGACCGGCGAGGCCCAGCGCGACGGCTGGCTGCTGAACGAGCTCCTCGGCACCGGGACCACGGCGCGGGACGGCGAGGCCCTGGAGTCGGCCTTGGACAGCGTCGGCGCGTTCTGGGGGCTCTCGTTTGGCGCTGAAGGGCTCGCGCTGGAGCTGGAGGTGCCCCTCGGCGGCGAAGATGCGGCCCTCGCGCTCCTCGCAGAGGCCGTGCTGCAAGCCGACTTTGAGCGCCGTGAGGTCCGGCGGGTGTCGCGGGACTGGCGTGATGGGTACGCGGTCGTGCCCTACGACATCCGCGAGCTTCACGATCGCGCCGTGAACCACCTCATCGTGCCTTCGGACCACCCCCACCGCGCCTGGGACATCGCCGGGGATCAGCGTGGCCTCCGCGTTGGCCGTGCCGAGGCGCTCCTGGCCGACGTGCTGCGCCGGGGGCAGGCGACGGTGAGCGTGGTCGGGCCGCTGGGCGAGGCCGAGGCCGTCGCGCTCGTGGAGCGGCACCTCGGCGGGCTCACGGGCCAGACCCGCGCGGCGCCGACGCCGGTCTACGAGCCGGGCGTCGGCACCTGGGTCGTCGATCGCCCCGGCTTCGCCAGCGCGATGATCAGCGTCTCAAGCCCCGGCCTCACCCGGTACGACCCCGATCTGCCCTTGGCCCAGGCCTTGATCGACACCCTCGCCGCCACGTTCACGTCCCGGCTGATGACCGAGCTGCGTGAGGTCCGGGGCCTCACCTACGGCGTGAACGGCTGGATCTGGTCTGGAGACGCCCAGGGCCGCCTCGTCGTCGCCGTGGACGTGCCGGAGGCCAAGGTCGCCGAGGCGATGGGCGTGATCGAGGCCTTCCTCAACGTGGCCTTCGCCGGGGGCGTCACCGCCGAGGAGCTCCGCCGGGCCCAGGCCGGCGCCGCCCAGCGCAGCGCGCAGCGCTTGCTGCTCACGGGGTCGATGGCGTCTTGGCTCGCCGATCTGGAGCGCCGGGGCCTGAGCCTCGCCCAGCACGAGGACGATCTGCGCCGCCTGCTCGCCGCGACCCCGGCGGACGTCGACCGCGTCGCCGCGCGCTTGTTGACGCCGGAGCGCCGCGCGTGGGTCGTCGCCGGGGACCGTGAGGTCATCGAGCCCCAGCTTGAGCAGGCCGGGCGCACGATCGACCGCATCGTCAGCGCCGAGGTCTTGGCGCAGGAGCGTTGAGCCGGGGGGCTTGAACTTCGGCCCAAGCTCGGGCAGGATGGCGTCTTTCCCTCTGCTCGCGGACGCTCCCCCATGATCCAGCCCGTGCTCGACCCCTACGCCCTCGCCAGCGCCCTCTCGGGCCAGCAGCTCATCGACGGCGCCCTGCGACCGCCCGCGTCGGGCCGCACCTTCGACGTGGTCCACCCCGCCACGCTCCAGGTCATCGGCCAGGCCGCCGACGGAGACGGCGCCGACGTAGACCTCGCCGTCGCCGCCGCCCGCCGCGCCCAGCCCGCCTGGGCCAAGACCCGGGCCCGGGACCGCGGCAAGCTCGTCGCCCGCTGCGGTGAGCTGCTCACCGCCCACGTCGAGGAGCTCGCCCGGCTCATCTCGTTGGAGACCGGCAAGGCCATCCGCACCGAGAGCCGCGTCGAGGCGGGGGTGCTCGCTGATGTGTTCACGTTCTTTGGCGGCCTGGGCTCGGAGCTCAAGGGCGAGACGATCCCGTTTCACCCCGACCAGCTCATCTTCACCCAGCGCGAGCCCATCGGCGTCGTCGCGGCGATCATCCCCTGGAACGTGCCGCTGTTGTTGATGGCGCTCAAGATCGCCCCGGCCTTGGTCGCGGGGAACACCGTCGTCGTGAAGTCGGCGGAGGAGGCGCCCTTTGGGGTGCTGCGAGTCGCCCAGCTCCTCCAGCAGATCCTCCCGCCGGGCGTGTTTAACCTCATCTCTGGCGACGGCCCCGGCGCGGGCGGGCCGCTCGTCGCCCACAAAGACGTCAAGAAGGTCACCTTCACCGGAAGCGTGGAGACCGGGCGCATCATCTCTCGCGCCGCCGCCGAGAAGCTCATCCCCGTGACCTTGGAGCTCGGCGGCAAGAGCCCGATGATCGTCATGGGCGACGCCGACCTGGACCTCGCCGTCGCGGGCGCCGTCACCGGGATGCGCTTCACCCGCCAAGGCCAGAGCTGCACCGCCGCGAGCCGCATCCTCGTCGAGCGCCCCCTCGTCGAGCGTTTTGTGACCGCGCTCAAGGCCAAGGTCGACGCGATGGTGATGGGTGACCCGCTCGATGAGCGCACCGACATCGGCACCATCATCTCCGCCCGCCAGCTCGGCACCGTGCGCCGCTACCTGGACATCGGCCGCGCCACACCCGGCGCCGAGGCCCTGGAGTGCTCGGCGATGCCGACCGACCCCCGCTTCGCCGAGGGCCTGTTCGTGCGCCCGGTGATCTTCATGGGCTTGGACCAGGGCTCCCCGCTGTTTAAGGAGGAGATCTTCGGGCCGGTGACGATGATCGTGCCCTTCGACACCTATGACGAGGCCATCGAGCTCGCGAACGACTCCGACTTCGGCCTCGCCGCGACCATCTGGACGACAAACCTGCACCGCGCCTTAGACGCTGCCCAGCGCTTAGAGGCCGGCTTCGTGCAGGTGAACCAGAACCTCGTGGTCCAGCCCCAGCTCAGCTACGGCGGCGTGAAGACCTCGGGCCTGGGCAAAGAGGCCAGCCTAGAGGCCATGTTAGAGCACTTCACCCACAAGAAGACGGTGCTCATCCGCGTGCGCTGAGCCGCGCTGTGCTACGGTCTCCAATCCTGTCCACCCCTGTCCCCAACCCCCCGAGGAGGTCCCGTTGAGCCAGATCGTCCGCTGTGGCCTGATTCAGTGCTCGAACCCCGTGAACGACGAGTCTCGCCCTGTGGCCGAGATTCAGCAGGCGATGCTTGAGAAGCACCTCCAGTACATCGACGAGGCCGGGCAGAAGGGCGTGCAGATCCTCTGCCTTCAAGAGATCTTCAACGGCCCCTACTTCTGCCCCAGCCAGTCCGCCCGCTGGTACGGCGCCGCCGAGCCCGTCCCCGGCCCGACCACCGCCTTCTTGAGCGAGTACGCCAAGAAGTACAACATGGTCATCATCGTGCCGGTGTACGAGGAGGCCATGCGGGGCGTGTACTACAACACCGCCGCGGTGATCGACGCCGACGGCCAGTACCTCGGCAAGTACCGCAAGCAGCACATCCCCCACACCTCGGGCTTCTGGGAGAAGTACTTCTTTAAGCCCGGCGACGGCGGCTACCCGGTGTTCAACACCCGCTACGCCAAGGTGGGCGTGTACATCTGTTACGATCGCCACTTCCCCGAGGGCTGGCGCGCGCTGGGCCTCAACGGCGCGGAGATCGTGTTTAATCCCTCCGCGACCGTCGCCGGGCTCAGCCAGTACCTCTGGAAGCTGGAGCAGCCCGCCGCCGCCGTGGCGAACACCTACTTCGTCGGCGCCATCAACCGTGTGGGCACCGAGGCGCCTTGGGGCATCGGCAAGTTCTACGGCACGTCGTACTTCGTCGATCCGCGCGGCAAGTTCTTGGCTGAAGCCAGCGAAGACAACGATGAG
>JBEAVX010000877.1:0-8556 GCA_041160755.1 Pseudomonadota bacterium | reverse complement strand
CGGTCAGCGGGCGCATCGACGGCGTCACCCAGACCGACCTCACGAGCGGCGTGATCGACGACCCCCGCCGTCGCCTCGCCGGGTCCGCCGCCTTGGCCCTGCCGATGCACCTCGGCGACGGCGTCTGGGAGCTGAGCCCGGTGCTCCAAGGCCAGGCGCTCAACACCCGGGCGCTCGGCGTGATGCCGGTGACCGAGCTGCCGATCGTGGCGGAGGATGAGCACCTGCTTCTGGCGTTCACCCCGCGCCTCGGCGTGTCTGTGCAGCCGACGAGCTGGCTCGCCATCCGCACGAACGCCGGGCGGTTTCTGCGGGCGCCGGACTTCACCGAGCTGTTCGGCGAGCGCGGCGCGATTCAAGGAAACCCGACGCTGCTCCCCGAGCGTGGGGTGCAGGCCGATCTCGGCGCCCGGGCCCAGCTCAGCCCGGCCTGGGGCGCGGTGTGGATCGATGTGGCGGGCTTTGTGAACCGCGCAGAGGACCTCATCGTGCTCGTGCAGAACGCCCAGCGCAGCTCTGTGCCGGTGAACCTCGGCGAGGCCCGCACGTTTGGCGCTGAGCTGGCCCTCACCGTCACCGTGCTGGATCGCGTTGACAGTCAAACCAACCTCACCTGGACCCGCTCCGAGAGCCTCGTGGATCGTCCGGAGCTTTACAAAAATCAGCTCCCCCGGGTGCCGGTCTGGGAGCTGAGCCAGGCGACGAGCGCGCAGCTCCACCCCGCGCTGCGGGTCGGGCACACCTGGAGCTATGTGGACGGCAACTATTGGGACGCGACCAATTTTTATGAGGCCGCGCCGAGGGCCATTCACGGCGCCTTCGCCCGGGTGAGCCACCAGAGTCTCTCCGGGGAGATCTCTGTGCTGAATCTCACGAACCGCATCACCCAGGTCGTCGATCGATCCCCCACAGACCCAAGCGATGACGCCCTGGTGGTGGCGCCGATGACCGACTTCGTGGGGTATCCCCTCGCCGGGCGCACCCTGATGTTCACCTTACGCTGGGCCCCCGAGGGCCCGCAGGAGTCCGAATGACCCGCTCATCCCACACGATCCTCATCGCCTTGGGCCTGTTCGCCTGCAAAGGTGGCGAAGGTGACGCCGTCCTCGACGACACGAACCCCGTCTCCGAGGGGGCGTTGGCCGTCGTCACCACCGTCGCCCAAGACTACGCCACGGGCGGATTCGCCACGGTGTCTCTCGACGACTGGACGGTGAACGACAACCTCTTCTTGACCACAGGGGACGCCGCGCTGAGCGTAGACGCTGGGGTGATCTACCAGATCAACCGCTACGGATACGACAACGTGCGGCGCTACACCCCCGGCGAGTGGTCGGCGCCGACGTGGGAGCGCAGCACCGGCGACCGCTCAAACCCCTATGACGCCGCCACCTGCGCCGGGAAGCTGTTCGTCAGCCTGTACAATGACGACGCCTTGGCCGTGCTCGACCCCACGACGGGCGATCTGCTCGGCGAGGTGGATCTCAGCGAGGCCGTGATTCAGGGCGGGCCGGAGCCCGAGGCCACGGAGCTGATTGTGCGGGGTGAGACGCTCTACGTGGCGCTCAACGGGCTCGACCAGGCGAACGGCTGGACGAGCGTCGGCGGCGCCGTGGTCGAGGTGGACTGTGTAGGAGAGGCGGTCACCGGGCGCTGGGCCGTCGGCGGCAACACCCAGCTTCACGACTGGGACGGCGCGGGCCTGCTCGTCTCGTCGGAGTCGATCGACGGCGCCGGGGCCGGGGTGTGGTCCTTGGACCCCGACGAGGACGAGCTCACCAAGCTCATCGACGGCGACCGCCTCGGCGCGGCCATCAGCGACGTGGCGGCCTCGGGCTCCGACGCCTTGATCCTCACCCCGTCCTCGGACTACGCATCCTACACGATGACCTGCGCGGATCTGGCCACCGGCGCGCTCACCACCCTGGCGACCTTCTCCGAATATCTGCCCAAGGTCGAGGCGAACGATCGTGGCGAGGCCTGGGTGATCGCCCGCTGGGGTTGGGCGGACGCGGCGAACGACAAGCCGGGGATCTACGTCGTGGACCTCACCACCTGCGCCCTCAAGAACGCGGATGACCCGATCACGCTCACCTTGGCGCCCTACGACCTGGACTGGCTGTGATCCTGCGGAGACGCCCCCTCGCCGTCGCGCTTCTGGCCCTCGTCGGGGGCTGTGTGCCCGAGGCGCCCTCCGAGTGCCTCACCCTCTGCGACGCCGTCGCCGAGGCCACGAGCGCCTGCTTAGAGGCCGAGGCGCTCACCTGGGCGGCGAAGGGCTACGACGACGAGGCGGCGTTCTTGGCCTCCTGTGAGACCTGGGCCTGGGAGCAGGCGCAGCTCGCCCAAGGTGCCTTGGACGAGCTGGAGGAGGGCTGCGCGGCGTCGGAGGAGGCGGTGCGGGCGCTGCCCACGCCGCCGTCCTGCGCGGAGATCACGGCGACGCGGTGGTCGTCGACGTCTCGGGAGTGAGGGCGCTCACCTCGTCCTGGAACGGCTTCAGGTCAAGGGCCTGACCGGCGGACACCAGCGCCTGGGCCTCGGCGAGCTCCAAGACCGCGGCGGCGTAGTCGCGGCGGGCCTCGGCCTCCTTGAGCTTGGCCCGGGCGGCCTTCACCTCGGCGCCCTCGGCCTTCTCGGCGCCTTTGGCCGCGCTGGCGTCGGCGGCGCGGGCGTCTACGGTGGCCTCGGCGGCCTTGGCGTTCTGGCGCTCCATCTCCGTGGCCTGTTTGGCCTCGGCGACGGCGTCTTTGGTGGCGCTCACCTCAGCCCGCTCGGCGCCGACCTGGTCCTTCTGGGCGGCGACGGCCTCCGCGGCCTTGTCGTTGGCCTGCTTGGCCTCGGCCTTGGCGGCCTTCACGTCGCCCTTCGCGAGCTTCACCTGGGCGCCGGCCTCTTTCTCGGCGGCCTTCGCGTCGTGCGCTTTGGACTTCGCGTCCTTCACGGCGGACTTGGCGGACTTGATGGCGACCTTGGCGTCGTTCACCACGTCTTTTGAGGTCGCGTCGGCCTTGAGCTCGGCCTTGCGGGCCTTGTACGCGGCCTTCGCCTCGACGACCCGCGCCTTCGCGGCGGTGACCGAGGCGCTGGCCTCCTCAGTGCGCACCTTGGCCGCGGTCTCCTCCGCCTTACGCGCCTCTAAGACGGCCTCGCGGGCGGCGATGTTGGCCTTGCCTTGGTCCTCGACGGCCTTGGCCTGATCCTTCACAGCGGCGAGGTCACTCTTGGCCTCACGCACGTCGGCCTTCGCGGCCTTCACGTCGCTCTTGCTGGCCTTGACGTCTCCTTTGGAGTCTTTGACCGCGCCGTCGGCGGCGTCCGCGGCGCTCTTGGCGTCCTTCACGTCGGACTTGGCGTCGGCGCGGGCGGCCTCAGCGGCGGCCTCAGCGGCCTCAGCGGCCTCAAGGGCGGCGCGCGCGCTCTTGACGTCCGACTCGGCGGCGGCGAGGGCGTTGGTGGGATCGACGAGGTTTGTGCGGGCGTCCGCAGAGAGCGCGCTGAGCGCGGCGTCATCCACCTTTGGCCCCGCGATGGCGATGGATCCCACGACGAGCGCGAGCGTGACGATGAGTGAACGAAGCATGTTTCTCTCCAGGAGATTGTATTCCAGAACTGTACAAGGTCAATGTAACGTCAATTCGTGGGCTGGATCTGTTTCGTTTTGTTTTCATTTCCCCTTGCCGCCACAACAAGACGTGATCGTGCGGCGCGGAGGTCACGCGACAGGACACTCGATCGCGCCAAGGGTGGCCGTCTGGTTGGGTTCGCGGAGGCCGTCGTGATCCCGCGCCGAGGGGGCGGGCAGCCCGAGGAGGACCACCCCGATCGACTTGCCGACGCCCCGAGTTCGGGACATTGGGACGGGGTGAACCCGCTCAAACGTGCCCTTCATCTCCTCGCCATGGGCCTCTTTGGCCTCTCGGCGGCGGTGCAGCTCAACGACCCCGACCCTTGGGGCTGGGCGCTCGTGTACCTCGCCGCGATGCTCCTCGCCGGGCTCAACGCCGCCGGGCACCCCTCCCCCGGCTTCGCCCGAGGCCTCGGCGCCCTCACCGCGCTGTGGGCCCTGCGCCTCGTGCCCGTGCTCGGGCCGGTCACCCCCGCTGAGCTGTTCTCCGACATGAAGATGCTGCGTCCCGAGGTCGAGTTTGCCCGTGAGCTGGGCGGGATGCTGCTCATCACGCTCTACGCCTTGCCCACCGCCCTTCCCCGTCGCCGAGGCGCCTGATGTCCTCCCGAGCCGCCGCGCTGCTCATGGCCCTGGGCCTCGCCGCCTGGGCGCCCCCGGCCGGGGCCACCTGGTCCTTGGTCGCCGTCGATCCCGAGACCGGCGAGGTCGGCGCCGCCGGGGCCACCTGCGGGAAGATGGTCTGGTTCATCGCGGAGGTGGTCCCCGGGCGCGGCGCCGTCGTCGCCCAGGCCGACACGCTCTTGGACGGGCGTGACCTCGCCGCCGAGGGCCTCCGCGACGGGCTCACCCCGACGGAGATCCTGAGCGAGCTGACGGATCCCACCTTTGATCCGGCGTTTGAGACGCGTCAGTACGGCGTCGCCGCCCTCTCTGGCGAGGCCGCGGCCTTCACCGGCGCGGAGACCGAAGACGTCGCGCGGGCGATGGGCGACGGCTCCGTGACCGTTCAGGGGAACCTCCTCACCAGCGCGGCCGTCGTCGAGGACGCCTTCGCCGCGTACCAGGACGCCGAGGGTGAGCCGATGGAGGAGCGCCTCATGCGTGGGTTAGAGGCCGGGGCCGCCCAAGGAGGAGACGCCCGCTGCCCGCCCGAGCGCGCGGCGAAGAGCGCCTTCATCACCGTCGCGACGAAGGACGGCGCGACGCGGACCTGGCGTGATCGGGGCTACGGCCCGCCGATCGAGGGCCTCCGCGCCGAGCTGGACGGCGCGGGCTGCGCCACCACGCCGGGCGAGGCGTCCGGGCTGGCGGTGATCGCCGGGCTCGTCTCGCTCAGGCGCCGTCGCCGGGCAGCTTGAGCACATAGATCGGGGTGAGGGTGTAGTCGCCGTCCGGCGCCGGGGGCGTGGTGACGGGGATCGTCTCCCCGGCGAGGTCCGCCGAGGTGCCCGCGTAGCCATAGACGTAGATCGACTCGGCCTGGCCGTCCTCTTGGACGCCGTCGGTGGCGACATACGCGCCATAGAGGGAGCCCGCGGCGGCCTGGTCCGCGTCGTCCTTGAGGCCCGCGACGATGTCAGGGTGCAGCGCGCCGAGGCCGAGGAGCAGCGTCGTCGGGAGCAGCTCAGCGCCCTCACAGGCGCCGTCGTCCCCCGGCAGCGCCACGAGCCACCAGTGGTAGATCGTGGGATCTGGAGAGGGGGCGTCAACAGCGGAGATCGGGGCGCGGACGCTCTCGCAGATCAGGCCGTCGCTCGGGGTCTCGGGCAGGATCGAGTAGGTCACCGTGAGCGCGGTGAGCAGGCCGCCGCTGAGGCTCGCCGTGGCGCCGACGGTGTACCACGCCGGGGGCAGCGCGCCGGAGTCTTCCGACATCGTGTCGGAGGTCTCCGCGGTGTCGTCGGAGGCCGCCGCCGTGTCGGAGCTGTCGAACCGCCCCGTGGTGTCCAAGGACGTGCAGCCCTGCATCAGCGCGATCAGCGCGAAGGGGACGAACATCATCGCTCCAGTGAACACCCTGCCTGCCTGCGCCAGCATAGCCTCACCTCGGCGCCGCCGCTACAGCGACCACGCCCAAGTCGAGACGAAGCGGTAGGTCTCGCCGGGTGTCCAGCTCGGCGTGCCGTCGCGGGGCTCGCCGAGGTCGAGGGCCTCGGGGTAGACGAGGCCTTGGGGCATCGCCGTCTCACCGTCGTAGGAGACATACCAGCCGAGGCTCTGGCCGGGGTAGGGGTCGAGCTCGGCGGCGTCTTCGGGGGGCGCGCCGATGCCGAACGCCACGATGCCCTCCAGGGTGGGGTCGTCCGCGTAGGCGCCGTCGCAGTCGTCCTCGATGGAGCGGAGCTGCACCTGCATCATCACCAGGCAGCGCTCGCAGCCCGTGAGCTCGCCGATGATCACGCCGTCGAGGGACTGCAGAAGGTCGCAGCGGCGCTTGTTCTCCGAGAGGCGGCGCTGCCAGCCCTCGTCGTAGAAGGTCCAGACGTGGGTGCCGCTGAGCCCGGACGTCTCCGCGGTGGCCGTGGCCGAGCCCGTGGCCCAGGCGGGGGGAGCGTCCGCGCAGCCGGAGAGGGCGGCGAGGGGGACGAGGGCGAGGAGGACGAGCACGGGCACCTCGGCGGATGGGGGTGAGGCCGGGGCCTCTCGCCATCCAGCATAAACCGCCGAGGGGGGATCAGGCAATCAGCGCAGCAACACCCGGGTCGGGTCGAGGGCCGGGTAGGTCTGGGCGCGCAGCACCGCCGGCGAGGGCACCTCCGTGGCCTTGTTCATGCCGGTGTAGGGCACGACGAGGCCCTTCCGATCCAGGGCGATCTCCATGCTGCTCGACGCCTCCCAGGCCACGCTGACCACGGGATCGGGGGACTCAAAGGCGCCCGACGCGTCGAGGGCGCGCAGGCCGAGGCGGCTGCCGAAGTGCTGAGAGACGCCCTCTTGTTCCCAGACGAGGCCCGTGGTCTCCTCAAACACCGGGGCGTAGGCCGTCGCCGCCGCCTCGTCGATGGGGCCGAGGCTCAGGCCGAGCACCAAGGCCGCGATCTCATCGTCGGGCTCGCGGTCCTCACCCCAGTCGGCGGCGCTGAAGAGCGCGCAGTCGCTCGACAGGACCTCCAGGGGGCTCTCAAAGGAGGTCCAGGCGTCTTGATCCCAGCTCGTCCAGTCGATGCCCGTGAGGGCGGTCAGGACGGTGCAGCTCTCGTTGGCGCCGGTGGTGGTGTCTGTGGTCTCGAAGAAGAAGGACGCGCCGATGACCTGTTCGAGGCCGCTGGCGTCGGTCCAGGGCGCGAGGTCGAAGCCGTCGTAGCCGGTGGTCACGGTCACGGTGAGGGACTGGGGCACCCGCTCCGGGTCGGCGTCGGTGTCGCTGTCGGTGTCGCTGTCGCTGTCCGAATCGGAGTCGCTGTCGGTGTCGCTGTCGGCGTCGCTGTCAGCGTCAGCGTCCCCCTCGGAGTCGTCGGGCGTCTCGCCGTCGTCGCCCCGGTGACAAGCCCCAATGGAGAGCAAGAGCGCGCCCCAGGTCAACGTCATGATGATCCGCATCCGCCCTTACTCCGTCATGGGTTCGTGGCTATGTCAGCGCAGCTCCTAGGATACAGCCCGTCCGGGCGGCGTCGCAAGTGCTCAAAAGGACTATAGCAAAAAGGGCGCCCCGAGAGGCGCCCTTCGACGATCCGCAGGGGATCGCCCGCTCACAACTCGTCCGCCTAGGGGAAGAGCGCCGCGGAGTTGAGGCCGAAGGCGGCGTTGGACTGGATGAGGGACGGGTAAGGAACCTCTACGGCGCTGTCCATGCCGTCGTAGCGGGGGTTCGTGCCGTCCTCTTCGATCACGACCATGTCGTCGTCGGTCTGGAAGGCGTAGGCGTAGTTGAGGTCGTAGGCCTCAAACGTCGTGCCGCCGTCGCCGGAGAACGCGAGGTACCCGGTGAAGAAGTAGGGCTTGCCCTCGGTCGCCCAGTCCGCGCCTTGGGAGTCGTAGACCTCCTCGAAGGTGGTCTCCAGCTCCGCGGTGAGCGGGCCAAAGCCCACGCCGAAGGTCAAGGACTCCACGGCCTCGACCGGGGTGCCGTCGAGCCCGAAGCGGTTGGGGTCGAAGTCGGCGCAGTCGGTCTGGCCCCCGGTGAGGGAGACCTTGTAGCCGAGCCAAGCGTCCTCTACGCCGAGATCGAGGGGCTCCTCGACGGCGAGCACGCCGACATACTCACAGGTGTAGATGTCGTCGTAGTCCTCGAAGTAGGCCTCTTCAGCGAAGGTGAGGACCGCGTAGGGCGGGTAGGCGTCGCCGCCGGCCTCGACGTAAAATTCGGTGAAGTCGAAGCCGTCGTAGCCCGTGTAGATGCTCATGAAGACGGCGTAGTCTTCGAAGTACGCGGGCTCGGTGTCGGTGTCGCTGTCGGAGTCGGTGTCGGTGTCGGCGTCGCCTTCGGTCTCGTCGGTGTCGGTGCCCGCGTCGGTGCTCTTGTCCCCTGTGCAGCCAGGGCCCATCACGATGAGCGCGCCCAGACCCAGGGCCGCCGTGAGGTTCATCATCCGCGTCATCTCTCCTCCTGCTGTGTTCAGGTTCATGGCGGAGGTCACTTGGCGCTTGGGCCTGTTAACGACCGCATCCCACCATCCTAACGTCAAGGACGGGGGGATCGTGTCACGCCGCGGCGCCGATCTGGCGCAACTCGCCAAACGCCCCCTTCAGCGGCGCGCCGACTACCCTGTGAGGCGCGCGATGAGCAGCACCAAGGCGAGGCCGAGGGCCGCCATGAGCAGCGCCACGAGGATGAGCCCCGGCAAGAGCCGCACGGTTGGCGTCGGCTCGGCGGCGGGGGGCGCGGCGGGCTTGGGGCCCGACTTGGCCGCGCGGCGTGGGGGTGGTGTCGGAGATCCGCTCGGGGAGGGCCGCGACGCCGGGGGCGGCGCGCGGGAGGCCATGGT
>JBEAVX010000124.1:0-7536 GCA_041160755.1 Pseudomonadota bacterium | reverse complement strand
ATGATCGGGATCGCGAAGGAGGACCCGACGGCGAACAGGAGGCCGGGGATGACACACAGCACCGAGCCGATGCCCGTGCCCACGGCGACGAGGAAGATGAGCAGCACGGCGGGGATGAAGTTCTTGAACTCGCCGGTGATCACGTTCGAGGGGACCTCGTCACCGCGCAGGTTCATCTGCACAGCCTTGGTGAGCCCGAGGAGCATCGGCGCGATGGCCCCGAGGAAGCCGAGGTAGATCACCAGCATGAACAGGCCGAAGAGCCCGCTGATGATGCCGCCGGCGCTGCCCGCGTTCTGGGCGACGAAGCCGACGCCCATGCCGCCGACGCCGCCGAGGCACGCCATCAACAGCGCGCCGCCGAACGCGACGCCGATGAAGGTGAGGTAGGGGCGCACATACTTGCCCCAGTGGTTGCTCAGGTGCTTGAACCCGTCGCCGATCCATCCGCCGATGTCGACCTGCACGCTTCCGGCGCTCTGTTGTAAGTCCATGTGCTCTCGTCCTTGTTGTCTTTGGAGTCAGGGGGTGCGGCGGGGAGCGTGGGTCGCCCCGGCCAGCCGAGCGCGGAGAGCCGCGCGTCGAGCATCGCCGGAAAACGCGCGAACCACGCCGCGTTCAGTGGAGAAGGATGCGGGAGAGGGTACAGCCGAAGCGCCCTCCCGCGCAAGGTGACGTCGAGGTGGGACTCGTACCGATCCTCACGCGCCCAGTACGCCTGAAGGCTGGGGGCGAGGGCGGGCTCGGCGAGGCCAAACCACAAAAATGCGTCATTCCCAAGCGTGATGAGGGTGTCACCCCTCCAGAGCTCGGCGATCAGGGTGGTGATGAGGGGGGCGAAACGGCGCTTGACGCCGACGCTCCAGGCCTTGTTGTCTACCGGCTTAAACGGCACGGTGTTCGCCCAAAACACGCCCTGGCCGATCGTGATCGCGGCGCGATCGTCTACACACGGCCCGCCGTGCGCGGCGCGATGGAGCGCGTCTCGCACGAGGCGACCGCCGCGGCCGACGAAGGGCTCATTCTGAAGCACCTCGTCTCGGCCAGGATCCCGGCCAAAGAAGCCCAAGGGCGCGTCGAGGCTCCCCGAGCCGAGCACGGTGGGGTCAGACACCGCGCGCCCGGCCTCTTCATAGACCGGGGCGTCGATGTCCATCCCCCCTCGCGCGGCCTCGGCGGAGAGCTTCTGCAGGAGCTCGGCGTAGCTCACCCGGCGCGGTCCAGCGTCTCTTCGATGAGCTTGTCGTCGAGGCCCATGGAGCGCCCGAGCTTGATGACGTTGTCGCGGAAGACATGAACGCCCGCGAAGGTCGAGAGCAGGCTCACGGCGACGTCGCTCACCGCGCGGCCGACGTCACCGGCGTCGACGCCGAGGCGGCGGCCGTAGTCTTCGAGCACGGCGCGCTCGGCTTCAGAGAGGCCGCCGTCGGCGAAGGCGACCAAGGCGAGGCTCTTGAGCAGGGCCTCTTTGAGGGCGGGGGTGTCGATGGCGCTGAGATCCGAGGGGGCGGTCTGGTCGTCGATGCTCGACTCAAACTGCTCGATGAGCGCGACCTCTTGGGGGTGGGCGCCGTCGCTGTGCGCCATCTGACGCATGGCTTCAGCGATCGTGATCGCCGCACGATCGCTCAGCTCGGGCAGGTCGCTCATGATCTCACGCATCGGTACCTCCTTGGCGGGCCACTCTAACCCGATTTTGTTCACAGGGGGTGTCAGTCAGAACCATCGTCCTCATCAAGATCGTCAGGAGGCCGCTCCAAGGCGCCAAGCACGGCGCTGAGCGCCTCGGGGCTCACGCCGGATCGCAGCGCGTCGGCCCGGGCGGTGAGGCGCAAGGCGTAGAGATGGACGAGGCCACCGCCGCTGGACGCCGCGCCGAGGCTCTCGGCGAGCTCCTCGAAGCCAGGGCCGAACATCCGCTTGCCCTCGTCAAAGACCGCGTCGATTCTCGCCTCGTCGATCCCCGGCCAGAGATCCGAGGGGGGTGGCAGGGGGCGTCGGGTGAAGGCCGCCCCGGCGATCACCGCCATGCCCAAGAGCCAGCCCGCCGTGCCGACCATCCAGCCCACGAGCAGCCAGAGGATCATCACCCCGATGGAGATCGCGGCGGCGACGGTGCGCGCGCGCTGGGCCCCGCGCCAGGCGAGCTGGCGGGCGCGGCCTCGGCGGAGCCCTTCGGGGCCGAGCCGGGTGAGATCGTCCAAGAACAGCAGGGTGCCGTCTTGGGCCTCGTAGCCGCCGAGCCACGGCTGCCAGAGGATCCCCGCCTCGCGGGCGGCCCGGCCCAGGGCGGGCTCTAACACCGGCGCCTCGGGCAGCTCGTGGGCGCGGGGCCAGGTGGCGTCGTCGTGAAACCGGCGCAGGGCCTCGGGATCACACTCCAAGAGCAGCTCAGGCTTGGGCGCGATGAGGCCCAGCCGCGCGTGAAGCCAGCGGCCAGCGGGATCTTTGTAATATCCCAGCGCTCGCAGACGGCGGGAGCTCTCGTCCAGCTCAGGCAAGGTCGTCTCTGCTCCCAGATCAGCGCGCTTCGTGATGGACCGTTGGCGAAAGACAGGATAACAGGCCACCCCATGGGCATTCGAGAGACCAAACGTATCGCACGCCGCACCGCCATCGAAGACGCGGGCTTGCGGCTATTCTTAGACGACGGCTACGACCGTGCCTCCGTCGAGCGCATCGCCGCGGCGGTCGGCATCGCGCGTGGCACCTTCTACCTCTACTATGAGGACAAGCAGGCGCTGTTCAACGCGCTCTGCGAGCGGCTCTACGCGCCGATCGTCTCCGCCTTAGACGCCACCGCCGAGGCCCTGCGCAACGCCGCGTCGCCCCAAGAGCAGCAGCTCTTGTTCCTTCAGATGGCGGCGAACCTCGCGGGGCTCGCGCCCACCCTTCGCCCGCTGCTCATGCTCCACTTCCGCGAGGCCCACAGCGCCGGGCCCTCGGGTGAGGTGGTCGGCCTGTGGACGAGCCGCCTGCAAGAGCGCGCCGAGACGATCCTCACCGACGCCCGCAGCCGGGGCCTCATCCGGGATCACGACGTGCGCACCGTGGCCCTGGCGATCATCGGCGCCGTCGAGCGCCTCACCTGGGCGTGGCTCAACGACGAGTCCCGGGTCTACCGCGACACCGTGGCCCTTGAGCTCTCTACGGTGTTCTTCCGCGGCATTCACCCCGACGAGTCCTGACCGTCGGGGGCCTCAGATCAGCTCGTAGCTCAGCGCGACGGGCTGGCCATCGCGGGTGATGTGAAGCTCCAAGGTGTCGCGGCGACGAAGCTTGCGGTACGCCTTGAACGCCTGGGGGATGGTCGTCACCTCATGGCGGTTGATCTGGGTGACCACGTCGCCGTTCCGGATGCCCGCGGTGTGCAGCACGCCGCCGCAGCGCACACGCTTCACGACGAAGCCGTCGATCTCGCCGCTCGGCGTGCGGTTCCAGCTCACCCAGGCCAGCTTCTCGGCCTCGTTGAGGTCGTTGAGGTAGAGGTCGACGAGCTCTTTCTCGATGACGTAGTGCTGCGCGCTGACCTGCCGGATGTCGGGGCTGGGCTCTAAGCACTTCTTGCCGCGCTTCTTCTTGGGGCTGGCCGGGGCCTCGGTGACCTCGTCCGTGGGCTCAGCCGCCGCGAGCTCGCGGCGTAGGCGGCCTGGCGAAGGCACGAGGCGAGGCGGGCGCTCCACCTCAAGCGTAGGCTCCACGACCGGGGCGCTCGGGCTGGGCGCGTCGGCCTGGGGAGCGGGGGCGCCGCTGGGCGCGGCGACCGCGGGCTCGTCTCCCTCAGCGATGAGCTCAGGGAGGTACACCACCGAGACCGCGGCCCGGGGGCGCTCCTCGACCTCTACGGTGGGGCCGTCGTCGATCCCGATCAGCGCCAGGGTGATGAGCCCAATGTAGACGCTGGTGGAGGCGACGGAGGAGATCGAGAGCTCAGCGGCGGCGCGAAGGAGCGACATAGAGGCTCCAAATGAGGAGAGGGGCCAACCGCAGAACGGTGGCCCCTCTCGACATATTCAGCGTGGGGATCACCCCACGAGGCGCGGCGCCGGGATCAGCCCTCGGCGTCGGGCAGCGGCGCCGTGATCGTCACGCCCATGGCGCGCTCGATGCTCGACCGGATGCGCTCCGGGCCGTAGCCGTGGTCCACATGAACCCAGGTGACGTTCCCTTGCTCGCAGGCGGGCCGCAGGACGTGATCGATGTTGTGGCCGATGAACCGACCCAACAGGATGAGCATGTCCGTGCCCTTGTTGCGGAGGTGCTTCCGCAAGGCCAGGAGCTGGTTGCGGCGGTACTCCGCGGGCATCCACTCTAGCTCGGAGAACCCGTAGGTGGACTGCAGCGCCTCCCGCATGGCGTCGCGCGGGGCGCCGCCGATGAGGATGGCGCGTTTGCCGCGGGTGGCGCTCCACAAGGGCCAGTCCTCGGGGAGCGGGGTCGGCGGCTCCTCAAGCCCGGCGGCCTCCTCGGCCTCCTCTTTGGCCTCGCGAATCTGGTCGCGGATGGTGCGGCGCAGACGGCGGAACGCGGGCTCGTCCAGATCGTCGTGGAAGGGGGTGACGAGGCGCACGAGGCGCACGTCGTCGTGGCGGAGGCCCTCGTTGAGCGTGGACTTGAGCGCGCGCTTGACCTGGGAGAAGACGGCGTCCCGGGCCTGGTCTGGGGCGTCGAAGAGGTCCTCCAGGAGGTCCTCAAGCTGCTTGAGCAGCACCTCGGCGGGCTGGCGCGGGGGCGGAGGCTCGGCGAGCATGTCGGCGAGCTCAGCCCAGTAGATGTCCGCGTCGTTGGCCCAGGAGCCGTGGCGGGCGGTGTGGCCGCGGGCGAGGCCGTGCACGAAGCCGGGGCGCTCCCGCTCGGAGAAGCCAGAGAGCGCGCGGAAGCAGTCGTCGAGGCGCTCATCGTAGGGCGCGATGTCCTCTTGAACCGAGCGCAGCCGCGCGGTGAGCATCGCGACGAACAGGCGCTGAACGTGCTTGGGCCACAGCTTCCAGACGGACTGGCGGGTGGTGATCGCCCGGACGCGGCGCTCCTCCTCCTCGTAGTCGTCGAGCGGCGGACCCAGCGCCGTGAGGATCTCCGTGAGGCGATCCGCCCAGCCCGCGACGGGGCCGGTGTCGTAGGGGTTGGAGGTGGCGCCAGCGGAGTAGTGCCGGGCGAGGGTCTGCATGTCGTTGTCGCTGGCGATGGGGCCCAACGACGGCGAGCGCGGCGGCGCGGCGTGGTAGACCGCGGGCTCGGCGGGGCGCGCCTGGGTGGTGGGCTCCGCGGCGGCCTCGCCCGGGCCGACGAGGCGCAGGCTGCCGCCAGCGGTCACCCAACGCAGCAGGAGATCGAGAACCTCACCACCGAGCGCCAGACGCTTCGCGGCGAGCTGCTGACTCAGGGCCTCGGAGCTTAAGAAGCCCGGCATTGGCGACTCACGCATGTCGCGGAGCTGGTGCGCTTGGTGAAGCGTGAGATAGAGCCTAGCCTCCATCTCGCTAGCGGGGGGGAGGTTCGTGGAGTTAGGCATGCTGGTCGGGTTCTCGTTCACCTGACAATTTCTGGAGAATCCCAACCCAGGCTCGCGACGAGTGGCGCGCGCGCGACGAGCACGGGGAGGGGGTGAAGGATCTTGTCTCGGACCTCGCTGTGCGCTGGCGCAGAGAGTTTCCGTCTGAGAGACTGATCTCTCAGAACACGCTCTAACTTGAATCCCGGAGACGCGCCCGTCAAGTGGGGCACCCCGGGTTGACGATCAAGACGATCCCCGGATCCGCGAGGAGCACAGTGAATGGCGACGAATGAACGGGGACAACGGGGGCGCTACCTCGGATTTCTTGGCCTGGCGCTGGTGGGCTTGGCCTGGTGGGCGTGGCGCGCCGACACGCTGGAGGCGCCTATGGAGGAGACGCCACGCGCGGAGCGCCAGCGCCGAGCTCGGTCGCCGGCTCGGAAGACCGTGGTCCCGCCACCGGCGATGGGGCCGCTGGGCACCCAAGAAGCGCGTGGACAAGACAGCCAGATGGAGGAAATGCCGTCCCCGACGATCCGCGTGCGCTGCCGGGCGGAGGCGGCGCTCCTGGAGCGGCTCGCGGAGGTGGCCGTTCACGGTCGCCGGGTCGAGTTCGTCGTCGAAGGGGACGAGCTCGTGCTCATGGACATGCCGACCGAGGGCACGATGACCCTGTTCGCCCGGGGCTCGGCGCCGATCCAGGCGGTCTGGGCGGAGACGGAGCCACCGGGCTCGGGGCGCTGCCTCTCGGAGCCCCTGGCGCTCACCCCCTCTGGGCTGGTGCGTGGGGTCGTCATGAACCGCGCGGAGTGGCCCCAGGCCTGGGTCGTGGCGCGTGTCTGCGGCAGGATGCTGCGAACGGATCAGGACGGGCGCTTCGTGGTGCTCGTCGAGGCTGGGGTGTGTGACGTGCTCGCCCAGCGGCGGGACGGCCTGTTCATGGCGAGCTCCGAGGTGATCACCCTGGAGATTGAGGCGGGGAGTGAGCATGAGGTGGCGCTATGGCTGCCGGAGTACCGGCAGGGTGGCGTCGGCATGGGCATCGTCGCCCATGAGGAGGGCGTGCGCATCGAGCGTGTGCTCGACGGCGGGGCGGCGGCGGAGGCGGGGCTCCAGCCCGGCGACGTGGTGCTGGAGGTGGACGGCGTGCCCGCCGCCGCGCTGACCTTGGAGGAGTTTGTTCAGGTGACGACGGGGGAGGCGGGCACCGACGTGGAGCTGATCATCTCCCGGGGCGAGGGCTCCGATCGGGAGGAGTCGATCTTCCTCCTCGATCGGCGCGCCATGGACTGAAGCTCAGCGTCGGCGGCGGCTCAGGCCGAGGGCGCCCAAGAGCGCGAAGAGCCCGGCGGTGAGGCCGCTCGGCGGGGCGTCCGTGGTGGCGCAGTCGCAGCCGCCGCCGCCCTTCACGAGGCCGTCGCCGGTGTCGACGGGGTCTGTGCCCTCGTCCAGATCGTCCTCGGGGTTGAGGGGATCCGTGCCCTTCTCCACCTCCTCGCCGTCGCTCACCGTGCCGCCGTCGGTGTCGGGGTTCAAGGGGTCGGTGCCGTGGGTGTTGACCTCGTCGCCGTCGGTGAGGCCGTCGTCGTCGCTGTCGCTGTCCAAGGGGTCGGTGCCGAGGTCGTACACCTCGTCGCCGTCGAGGAGCCCGTCGTCGTCGCTGTCGGCGTCGTCGGGGTCGGTGCCGAAGGTCTCCTCGGCCACGTCGGTGATGCCGTCGGCGTCGCGGTCGCTCAGGTCATCGGCGGGGTTGAGAGGATCGGTGGCGTCGATGTTGACCTCGTCGCCGTCGCTGCGCCCGCCGTCGTCGGTGTCGGCGTCCAGGGGATCCGTGCCGTAGACGTTGATCTCTTCGCCGTCGCTGAGGCCGTCCTCGTCGGTGTCGGTGTTGAGCGGGTCGGTGCCGTGGGTGTTGAGCTCGTCGACGTCGTTGAGGCCGTCGGCGTCGGTGTCGGCCAAGACCGGGTCGGTGCCGTTGGTGTTGAGCTCTTCGTCGTCGTTGAGGCCGTCGTCGTCGGTGTCGGCGTCGATGGGGCTCGTGC
>JBEAVX010000064.1:0-3870 GCA_041160755.1 Pseudomonadota bacterium | reverse complement strand
GCCCGTGGTTTGCCGGATGCCGTCGTCTGGCGCCCCAAAGGTGGGCTCTCCTCACCGCTCAACCGCTGGTTACGCGGGGAGGGCGAGGCGACGCTGTGGGACCGCATCGAGTCCGTCTGCGCCGACCCCCTGGGCCTGTTCCAAGGGGAGGCGATTCGGGAGCTCGCCCGGGCGCACGCGCGAGGGGAGGCGGATCATGGGGCGAAGCTGTGGACGCTGATCTTCGTGGACCGGTGGTTGCGGCGGCAGGTGTTGGGGTAGGGGGCGTGGTCTGTTGGATACGCTCCGCGGATCTTTGGAGCTCCGATGCACCCTGAGATGTTCGCCCCCCTCCTCCGTTACCCCCTCGGCCTCTCCACGCTGCTGCTCATGGTGGTCAGCGTGATCGCGGCGCCGCTGTTGGTGCGCCGGGCGCTGCGTGGTGACGCCATCTCCCCCGCGCGCTGGCGCTCGCCGGGGGTCGAGCTGCTCTTCCTGGCGTGGGTGCTCCTCATTGAAGACAGCGTCTTCACTTTCGAGAACTTCGGCGGTGTTCACGGCGACGCACGACTGGTTGCCCACCAGCACACCCACGCCCTCCTGAGCCGTGCGGCGACGCTGAGCCTCCTGATGATGTCTGTGACCCTGTGGACCGTTCTCTGCGCGGCGATCGGCCACAGATGTGCGGTGAGCCCTGAGCGCGCGGCGACCCTTCGGCATGGCCTTGTGGTCTCGTCGGGCTGGTCCTTCGTGTTCTTGAGCCAGGCGGCGGTGTTTGTCTCGCTCCTGGCGCTGTTTGACCTCGCCTTAGCGCCTGACGGACCAGTGGCCGTGATCCGTATGGTGCGTTGCCTGGAGTGGGCGCTCGCCGCGATGGTCGTCTCGCTCCTCGTCACCTGGGCTCTGGCGTGGCGCAGCGAGCGGCGCGGACTGTGGCAGATCATCCTCCTGACCCTCGGGATCATCGGCGCTGGCGTCTGGAACCTCCGGGCGCCCTATTATTTCGCGAGCTGGGGCGTCTGGAGCCATCTGGGCGCCGCCCTTGAGCTGCCCTATGAGATTCCCCAGCGTCCGCCGGGCGCGGCGATGGTCAGCCCGACGGCGCTGAGCCAGCTCTGTGTCAAGAGCGGCACGCGCTGGCGCTGCCCCACTTGGTCTCCTTTGGGCTGGGAAGAGACCACGACTCCGCCGCCGGGGACGACGTTTGTGCTGCCCCAAGACACCCCCTTGGCTGAGGCCCTGCGCCTCAACGACGGCCACCCCGCGCTGGTGGTCTGCGTGGGGCCGCCGCGCGTCGGGCGCTGGGGGTTGGAGCGTCTGTTCTCCCCAGCACTCGCCTCCTGCGCCGTCTTGACGTTGACCGAGGACGCCCCCGAGCTCGTGATCGACGCCGCGCCCGACTGGACGGTGCAGCAGCTCGTGGACGCGGTCAACCAGTCCCAACGGCCGGCGGCGCAGAGGGTGCGTGTTCATTGGACCTCGGAGCCCGGCTGAGCCCCTCCCACGCAGATCAAGCCCGCGCCGCGCCCCCGTGATAGGCGCGGTGGTATGTCCCGCCGCCGCCTCGCCGCCCTCGTCGCGCTCCTCGTCACCCTCGCCTGGGTGCTCCTCGCGGCCTCGCGGGCCTCGCTGGAGGCGCCGCCGCCGAGCCTCACCTTGCTCGACCGCCACGGCGAGCTGCTCGGGGAGGTGGGCCGGGGCGACGATGAAGACTTGGGCGCCTGGCCCCTCGATCCCGTGCCTTGGCGTGTCGCCGCCGCGACCCTGGCCTTAGAAGACCGCCGCTTCTGGACCCACCCCGGCGTCGATCCCCAAGCGGTGGTGCGCGCCCTACGGCAGAACCTCGCCGCCGGGGAGGTGATCTCCGGGGCGTCCACCATCGCCATGCAGATCGCCCGGATGCAGCGCCCGGCGCCACGAACCCTGCCCAACAAGGTCACCGAGGCCCTCGTCGCGCTCATGCTCACCGCGCGCTACGACCGTGACGCCTTGCTCGCCCACTACCTGCGTCTCACGCCCTATGGCAACCGCGCCCAAGGCATCGCTTATGCCGCCCGGCGTTACCTCGACAAGCCCTTGGCGGACCTCTCTTGGGCCGAGACGGCGTTTCTGTGCGCCATCCCACAGTCGCCCAGCCGACACAACCCCATGAACCACGAAGGCCGCCGACGGGCGATCACCCGGGCGGGGCGGATCCTCGACGCCCTGGCCCAAGACGGGCTCTTGCGGGAGACGGAGCTGGCCCAGGCCCGGCGTGAGCTACAGACGATCGGCGTCTCGTTGCGTCACACCCGCCCATCAGAGACCCTGCACGCCGTGTTGGCCTTGGAGCGACAGCTCAAGTGGACTGAAGGGATGGACCCCCGGGTGACGACCACCCTTGATCTGTCTGTGCAGCGTCTCGCCCAGCAGGCCGCCCGGGAGCAGCTCAACCTCTGGGCGCCGTATGGCGCGGGGCAGGCGGCTCTGGTCGTGGTGAGCTTGCCCGAGGCCGAGGTGCTCGCGGCGGTGGGCTCCGTGGACTGGGGCGAAGGCAGCGTCGCCGGGGCCATCGACTTCACCCGCACCCCGCGCCCGCCGGGCAGCCTGCTCAAGCCCTTCGCCTACGCCGAGGCCCTGGAGCGGGGCGTGATTCAGCCCAACACGCCGCTGTTCGACGTGGGCCGCGCCCGAGACGGCATTCACTACGCTGACGGGCGCAGCCTCGGCCCGCTCATGCCGCGTGTGGCCTTGGGAAACTCCCGCAACGTGCCCGCCGTGGCGCTGGCCGAGGCCGTGGGGCTCAACGCGCTGTTTGATCGGTTTGTGTCTCTTGGCCTGCACAGAGGAGACGCCGCCGCTGAAGAGGTCGGCTACGGCCTCGTGATCGGCGGGTTGAGCACGACGGCGCTTCAGGTCGCCGAGGCCTACACGGCGCTCGCGCTGGAGGGCCAAAAACGCGCCTTGAGCTGGGTGAGGGGCCAGCCCGGCGAGGTCACTCGGATCTTCTCGCCCCAGGTCGCGCGTCTGGTGACCCGGTGGCTCGCCGACCCTCAAGCGCGGCTGCCGAGCTTCCCCCGCATGGGCTACTCCGAGCTGCCGTTCCCGACGGCGGTGAAGACGGGCACCTCGCCCCAGGCCCGGGACGCCTGGGCTGTCGCCTGGACCGATCGCCACCTCGTCGTCGCCTGGATCGGCCACCCCGACTGGCGCCCGATGACCGCGGCGAGCGGCTACCGCGCCGGGGCGGCCTTGGCCCAGCGTGTGCTCTTGGCGCTGGAGTCCGACCGCGTCGATGGCCTCTCCGACACACAGTTCCCGGCCCCCGAGGGCTGGCCCCTCGTCGAGGTCTGCCCGCTGTCGGGCCAGGCCGCGACCCCCGCCTGCGGCCAGACCACCCAAGAGCACGTCGCCGAGGCCCCCGAGCCCTGCACAATGCACACGATCGAGTCCGGTCGTGTCGTCGTGCGCCCCGACCCCCGCTGGCTCGACTGGGCGGCGTCCGAGGGACTGCCCCTGGCCCAAGACGCCGCGCCGACCGACGCCGAGCCCACCCTGGCCCTGCTCTCGCCCCGAGGCGGCGAGCGCCTGACCATCGACCCCGAGCAGCCCGCCGAGGCCGCCACCTTCGCCCTGCGCGTGGCCGTCACCCCCGCCGCCGAGCAGGTTCTGTGGGTGATCGACGGCGAGCCCTGGGCCCTGGTCGAGGCCCCCTACGCCGCGCGCTGGCCCCTGCGCCCCGGCGTGCACCGGATCCGCGCCGAGCTGCCGTGGACGACGATCCGATCGGAGGAGGTGACGATCGAGGTGCGTTGACCTTCCCCACAGGCGATTGACGCGCCCAGCGCCCGTCAGGAACCTCCAGAGAGCGCCCCCTCACCTCCGCCTCTGCTCCAACAGCGCCTTAAACGC
>JBEAVX010000061.1:0-2943 GCA_041160755.1 Pseudomonadota bacterium | reverse complement strand
GTGGGCGTAGAGACGAGCGGCGTCTACACGCCGAGCACCATCAAGGTGTGGTGTCACCAGCCCTGACGGTCGTGGGCGTCGCCGCGTCTCGGGCGCGCCCGAGGGGGTTTATTGGCCTCCTCGGGCAACCCAGTCCGCGATGATCTCGTGCCGGTCGTCGATCCAGGTGATGAGGTAGGTGGCCTCGTCCTCGGGGTTCGCGCCGTGCCCGAAGTAGCCCTTGTAGCGACCGCCCCAGCGGCGCCAGTTCCTTGTGCGGGCCCACCGTGAGGCGTCGAGCAGGCTCTGGGCCTCGGCCAAGAGCGCCTCTTCGCTCAGGGGGCCGCTGAGCTGGGCCTCGTACCGCGCCCAGACCTCGGCGCTCATCACCTCGTCGTTGAGCATGGCCTCAAACAGACGGTTGGCGTAGACGAAGTCGGAGACGTAGGTCACGTCGATGCGGGACGTCTCCCACTCTTGGCCCCAGCTCGCGTTGTAGTCCCAGGGCGTGATGCGGAACGGGCCGTCTGTGATGGGATCGTGGTAGAGATGGGCGTTTTTTCCTGCCGAGTCGGTCACCATGCCGAAGCTCACGAAGAAGAACCAGTCCATCACCTCTTCAGGGAGCATCCAGTCGCCGAGCTCGTCACGAAAGACGCTGTTTGGGCTCGTGGCGGCCCACTCCACCAAGGCGTCGAGGTCATCAAACGCGCCGGGCTCACTCTCGGTCGGGGTGCCTTCACGCTTCTCGTAGCCGTCGTGCCAGGTGTACTTGGCGCCGCCCCAAGAGTTTGTGCTGTAGAAGTTGGCGTCGTGGTTCACGGACTTGTAGAGGTTGCCGTCCTCCGCCAGACCACGAGCGTTGTAGAAGTCGTCGTCTACCCGCTCGATGAGCTGGTAGAGGCCATGAAAACGCCCGCTCACGTACACCACGCCCATCGCCGACTGGGGCGTGAGGCGCGCGGGATCTAACGAGCCCCAGACGCGGTGTGAGAGGGTGTTACGAATCCCGGCCACGTCGTCGAAGGTGGTCTGTAGCACAAGATCGTCAAACTCATCCCAGCCGAGCGCGTCGGCGTCGAGGCGATCCTCTTTGGTGAACTTGATCGTGTAGGATTGTTGTGGGTAGCTGAGGCTCGACGCGCCTCGGGTCTGGGCCTCGACGTTGTAGGTGCGGCCCATGAACACCAAGGTCGCCGGGGTGTCGCTGCCGCTGTTCAGGTTTGGATCAAACGTGAGGTGCAGGACGGGCAGGCCGTCCTCTTCTTGGTACAGGGCCGGATCGACGGCGACGTTCTGCTCGTTCAGGAAGGCGTCGGACACCCACAAGGTGACGGTGCTGGCCGCGCCGCTGGGCGTCTGGGCGAGGAGATCATAACGACCGCCCTGGTCCAAGCCCGGCGTCCAGGTCATCGTCCAGGTGGCCGCGTCCCAGGCCGCGCCGTCGGGGAGCGTCACGGTGAGCGGGTCGTCGGGGTTGACCGCGCCGTCGCAGGCGAAGGTCAACGACACCGGGGCCCCCTCCTCGACGTGCAGCTCACCGGCGACGGTGACGGCGCAGGCGGCGGGCGCGGCGCTGTCGTCGATGGGATCGCCGCTGTCGTCGGTGGGGGCGCCGCTGTCGTCCGCGGCGGAGTCGTAGGGGAGGACCACCCCGCCGCCATCACAGGCGAGGAGGAGCTGCACGAGGAGCGTCGGGAGGGGGAGCATACCGAACAGGATAGCCCAACTGCGGGCGGATCAGCGCCCCGGAAGCGGCGGCAAGGCGCGGGCGGAGTCCGGGATGTGCGGCGACGGGTTGAGGTGGAACAGCCATCGGAGCTGGGCCTCGGGGCTCACCGCGTCGGGATCGTCCTGCTCGGGGCGCGTCATTCGCAGGGTCCGAGCGCCGAACTGTAGCGCCGCGATGAGGTCGTGGGTCACCGACCACGGGCGCTCGGGGCCGGGCTCGGGCCAAGGCGCGTACCCAAAACGGGACATCAGGGGGGCGCAGATCGCCTCCACGCGACGGGTGAGCCGGGGGCCCAGCGGCACGGCGCGGCCAGCGCCCGGCGCACGAAGGGGGCGCTCGGCGTCGATGAGCCACGGCAGGCGGGGATCCTCCTCAAACGGCGCGCGCTCGCTGTGGTGCAGCACCGCCTCGTCCCAAGGCTCGCCGACGAACGCCAAGACGCGGCCCAAGACCTCCCGAGGCGACTCCAGCAGCGACTCCAGACGAAGCTCCAGGACACGCTCGGTGTAGGGCCGCACGGCGTCCACCGCCCCACGGACCAAGAGCGCGTTGAGCAAGGCGCTGTTCGACGCCCACGGCATCTCCATCATGCTCACCACCGTCGGGACGGGGTGGCGCACGACGTGCACGACCTTGGCGTCGGGGTACGCCGCGAAGATGGCGTCGAGGCGGGCGATGTGCATCGGCGTCTTGTCGCCAAAACGACCCCGGCCAAACCGCGCGGCCTTCGCTTGCATCATCGCCGTCACCACCTCGACGGCCTCCGACCTCGGCGCCCCGGGCGGGGCCTGGACCGGGAGCGCGCCGAGCAGCGCCCCGGCGGCGGTGCGCTGATAGCCTCGCAGCCACGCCTCGGCGGTCTTCGCGCGTCTGAGCCGGGGCAACCACATAAAGAAGCCCGCCTCTTGGGTGATGTAGATGTTCGGGTGGGCGTTGAGCAGCGCGCGCAGCAGCGACGTGCCCGAACGCCCGGTGCCGACGATAAAGATCGGGGCTACCACTCCATCCTCATCGAGATCCAGACCGAACGACCGGCCTCGGGGAAGTAGTAGCGCTCGCCGCGCAGCCGCTCGCCGCCGTCCGCCGTCTGCCGGGCGACCACGCTGGAGGTGCCCGACGGCCACAACGTCGTGTTGAGGAGGTTCTGGGCGCGGGCGTCGAGGCCAAAACGCGCCCCACGGTCGTCTGGGCGCGTCTCAAAGGCGCCCCAGAGGTCAAGTCGGCTGTAAGGC
>JBEAVX010000042.1:0-4715 GCA_041160755.1 Pseudomonadota bacterium | reverse complement strand
CCCAAGAGCACGTTGGCGCACTTGAGATCCCGGTGGACGACGCCGCAGGCGTGGGCGTAGGCCACGGCCTCACACACGGCCAAGAGCGGCCGCATGAGGCGCAGACGGGCGGTGAGGTCCTCCGCCTCGGCCAACGCCGCCGCCAAGGTGCGCCCCCGCACCAGCCGCATCGTGTAGAACGGCCGCCCGTCGCCGAGCTGCCCGGCGTCATGGACCGCGACCACGCCGGGGTGATCGAGCTGCGCGGTGATCCAGTCCTCGTGTTGGAGCCGCGCGGCGGCGTCGGGGTGGTGCCGCAGGTTGGGGTGCAGCTCCTTGAGCGCCACGTCCCGGCCCAGGTGCGCGTCTTGGGCCACGGAGACCCGGCCCATGCCGCCCTCGCCGAGCACGTTCCCGACCTGGTACCGCTCGGCGCCGGGCTCCCCGACCTGTGTGGGCGGGATCGGCGCCGGGTCGCCCAGCAGGGACGAGGCCGGGACGCTCCCATCGGGGAGCCGCCACGGCGGAGAGGGCGGTTCGGTCGCGTCTTGCATTCACCGTCATCCGCGAAGGAACGAGCAGAGTAACGGCTCTGGGGGGCGGTCTGCGACCGGGAGCGCGGGCGCTCCTCAGGGCTCAAGCCGCCAAGCGCGCTTGGAGGGCACGACAGAGCAGACCTTCAGACGACAGGCGGCGGACGGCGCGCGCCCCAGCCAAGACGCCTACGGCACCTCCTCCACGGGCGGCGCCTCCTCGGCTGGCTTGGCCTCTCCCCGCTCAAACAGCGCGGCCTTCTTCTGCAGGTGCTCCGAGCCGGGGAAACGGGTGAGGGCCAAGGCGTAGGCCCCGCGCACCTCGTCCGCGGTGGGCGGCGTGGCGTCGCGGCGGCGATAGGCGTGGATGTCGGCGCGGGGGCCCTCGACCTCCTCGTACTCCTCGGCGAGCCAAGGCTCCTTCATCAAGGCCTTGATCAGGCAGCAGCTCTTGTCTTTGAGCAGGATCCAGGCCGGGCGGCGACTGTGCACATAGGCCCGCTCTTGCTCGTCGCTCAGCCCCTTCGCGCCGCTGAGGTTGGGATCGACCAGGCCGCCGAGGTCCAAGATGGGGTGGTCGGTGACGTAGCCCAAGACGCCGATCTCGGTGTAGGCGATGAGGTCGTCGGGCCTCGCGCGCTGAATCACGAAGCTCGCCGCCCACTCCAGGCCGGTGTGGGGCGCGAAGAGCGACATCGGCGCCCACTGGTTCAGCTCGCGGCGCTTGATCACGGCGGTCTCGCCGACGCCACGAAAGCTCGCCGTCGGCACGCTCAGCAGGCTCTGGGCCACGAGCACAGACGCCAAGGCCGCGAGCACGCCCCGCCCGGCGGTCTGGGGGTTCAGACGGCTCACCAAGATCGCGCCCACGGCGCCCACCGTGGCGGCCAAAGGCGCGATGATCGGCGCCACGAACCGCCCGCTCGACATCCAGTCTTTGCCCGCGACCACCAAGAACACGAGCTGGGCCAACATCAGCCCCAGCACGGGGAGGGCGCGGGCACCCAACACAAACGGCGAGGCGACGAGGGCGAGCCCGCCCAGGCCCACCATCGGCCACTCCAGGCGCAGCCACGGGGCGAGATACCCCAAGGTGAGGGCCAGGTTGAAGCCCTTGTCCCCCTTGCGGAAGAAGGTGTTGGGCAGAAGCTCGCCGTAGGTCTGCACCCGAAACATCAGGTACAAGGCGCCCGGGCCGACGGCCAAGGCGAGCCAGAGGAGCAGGCTGGGGAGGTCGCCGTCTTTGGTCCAGCGCCAGGCCCGGGCGAGCACGATCGGCGCGCAGAGCAGGGGCGCCTCGGGGCGGGAGAGCGCGGCGAGGCTCAACAACACCGCCGAGATCGGCAGGCGCTCGGGCTCGGCCTCCTCCACCCACAGCCGCGCCATGGCCCAGATCAAGAGCGCGCTGTACATCGGCGTCTCTAAGCCCTGCACCGCCCAGAAGGTGAGCGGGTGGCTCACGGCGGCCAAGGCCGCGCCCAAGATCGCCGCGCCCAAGGCCACGCCGTCGTTCGGGCGGCCCAACAAAAGCGCGAGGCGCACCGTCCCGGCGATGAGCAGCCCGTGAGACAGCACGCCCAGCGCCTTCACCGTGAGCCAGCCATCGGCGCCCAAGGCCAAGAACAGCGCGCTGGTCAGCGTCCAGACCGGGTTCGAGAAGCCCTCGACGGCCTCGCCGGGGTTGTAGACGAGGCCCAGGCCCTTCGCGAGGTTCGCCGAGTACCGCAGGCTGATGAAGCTGTCGTCTACGGTGGTCTGCACGAGGCCCAAGGCCAAGAACACGCCGAACATCACCAAGATCGCCGTGATCGCCGGGGTGACCTTGGCCTGGCGCCGGGCGAGCTCGACCCGGCGGGCTTCAGCGAGGCGCTCTTGGGGTGTAGAAGGCGGCGGCGGGACCGTGTCGTCTGGGGGCTCGGTCTGGGGGAGCAGGCTGTCTGGCGGGTCGGTGATGTTGCTCATGGTTGGCCCTCGGCGCAAAGGGCCTCCGTCTGTGCGTCCCAGTCGACCATGTTGTTCAGCGTCACGTTCACGAAGCCCTCGTCTTCAGCGCTCAGGCCGCCCACGTTCATCTCCCGCCAGATGCCGTAGGCGTGGACCAGATCGCCGGGCTGGCGCTCCCAGAACAGCTCGATCTGGTAGTCCTGCTCAAAGGTCCAGTCCGAGTCGACGAACTCCGCCGGTGCAGTGAGATGGGTCCGCGCCCACAGAAATGGCCTCGCGCCGTCCGTCACCCGGCGAATGTCGCCGCGCACCTGCTCGGTGTACTCGGCGCCCAAGATCTCCACGCGCATGTCCGAGACCCAGCCCAGGCGGTCGGTCTGCCCCGCCAGGAAGGCCTCGCCGTCGCCGTCGTGAACCCGCGCGTACTCCAGATAGACCCCGGGGTAGAGCTCGTCTTGCTCCAAGTGCACGAGCACCGCCGCGAGGTCGTCCAGCGCGCAGGCCATGGGGTTCACGAGCAGCATCCCCGGCGCGTCGGCGGGGTCTTGGCCCGGGGAGAGCGTGATGTCGCCGAGCTCATCTACGGTGAGCGGGGTCAAGGCGCCTCGGGTGTCCTCCGCCAAGGTGTCGCCGCCGACGAGGGCGTGCAGGGTGTCCACCAAGGCGGCGGCGTCTTCGGCCTCGTAGGTCTCAAAGCCCGTCCAGGCGGCGTGCATGGCGCTGTTGAGGTCTTGGGGCGCGTCGTCCACCCGGCAGGCGGCGAGGCCGAGGAGCGCGCAGAGCGTCAGACGAGGCGTCATCGGGCGTGAGGAGGGGAGTTGCATGCGCCGATCATACCCCGACGCTTCGCCGCGGGTGTATCCTGGCCCGTCTCCGCCGGAGCGACCATGCGGGCCACCGCCCTTCCGCTGCTGCTCACCCTGATCGGCGCCGCCGCCACCATCGCCCAAGCCGAGCCCGCCGACCCCTTGGCCGACGTAGACTGGCCCGCCGCCCGGGCTGAAGCCACGGGCCTGCTCGTGGATCTCCTGCGCATCGACACCACGAACCCCCCCGGCGCCGAGACCGCCGCCGCCGAGTACCTCGCCCTGCGCCTTCAGGCCGAGGGCATCCCCGCCGAGCTGCACGACTTAGGCGAAGGCCGGGCGAACCTCATCGCCCGCCTGCCCGCGACGGCCCCGAGCGGCGAGGCCCCGCTGTGCCTCGTGAGCCACCTCGACGTCGCCTCCGCCGAGGCCGAGCGCTGGAGCCAGCCCCCCTTCGCGGGCCTCATTGACGCCGAGGGCACGATCTGGGGCCGCGGCGCCTTGGACATGAAGGGCGTGACCGTGGTGGAGCTAGAGGCCATGCTCCTCCTCAAGCGCCTGGGCCTGCCCCGCAGCCGAGACGTGATCCTGCTCGCCGTGGCCGATGAGGAGGTGAACAACACCGGGATGCAGCGCCTCATCGCCGAGCGTTGGCCGTCCATCCAGTGCTCCCACGCGATCAACGAGGGCGGCGTCGGCATCATCGACGGCCTCTTCCCCGGCCAGGTGCTGTTCCCGATCTCCGTGGGCGAGAAGGGCGCCCTGTGGCTGCGGGTCTCCGCCGAAGGCAAAGCTGGCCACGGCTCAACGCCCCTGCCCGATGAGGCTCCCGACCGCCTGCTCGCCGCCTTGGAGCGCCTTCGCGCGTACGAGCCCGAGCCCAACGTGCATGAGAGCCTCAACGTGCTCTTTGAGCGGGTCGGCGCCACCCGCAAAGGCCTGGAGCGCCTCGTCTTCACCCGGCCGCTCTTGCAGCGCACGGTGCTCATCGGCGAGCTGATGAAGAACCCGCTCACCCGGGCGGCGATCACCGACACCCTGCATATCACGGGCTTAGAGGGCGCTTTTCAGCCGAACGTGGTGCCGTCGGTGGCCTCGGCCTTGCTCGACTGCCGGCTCTTGCCCGGCACCAGCCCTGAGATGATGTTGGCCCGGGTGAAGGCGCTCGCGGCGGACGAGGGCCTCACCTACACCGTGCTCAACCAGTTCTCCGCCCAGGTGAGCCCTTGGGAGGACCCGGTGTTTGAGGCGCTGGTGAAGGCGGCGGAGAAGCGGCCGAACGTCGTCGCGGGGCCGGCGATCTCCGTGGGGTTTACGGACTCGATCTTCCTGCGGGAGGTCGGCGTGCGGGCCTATGGGTTTGTGCCGTTTCACCTCACGGCGGAGGAGCTGGGCACGATGCACGGGCCCGATGAGCGGCTGCGGGGCGAGGAGCTGGAGGCGGGGGTAAGGG
>JBEAVX010000035.1:0-4251 GCA_041160755.1 Pseudomonadota bacterium | reverse complement strand
CTTCAGCGTCCGTCAGGCCATCGTCGTCGGTGTCAGCGTCGGTGGGGTCGGTGCCGGTGTCGTTGACCTCTTCAGCGTCGGTGAGGCCGTCGTCGTCGGTGTCGGTGTCGAGCGGGTCCGTGCCGCCGGTGACCTCGTCGCCGTCGGTGAGGCCGTCGCCGTCGGTGTCCTCATCCAGCGGGTCGGTGCCGTCGATGGCCTCGTCGCCGTCGGTCACGCCGTCGTCGTCGGTGTCGGCGTCGTTGGGGTCGGTGCCGTCGATGATCTCGTCGCCGTCGTCCACGCCGTCGCTGTCGCTGTCGGCGTCGTCGGGATCCGTGCCCGCGCTGATCTCGTCGCAGTCGTCTACGCCGTCGCCGTCGCTGTCCGCGGTGCGGGGGTCGGTGCCGTAGGTGTTGACCTCGGCGCCGTCATCGCAGCCGTCGCCGTCGGTGTCGGCGTCGTTGGGGTCGGTCTTGTGGGTGTTGACCTCGGCGCCGTCGGTGAGCGTGTCGTCGTCGGTGTCGGTGTCGTTGGGGTCGGTCTTGTGGGTGTTGACCTCGGCGCCGTCCGTCAGCGAGTCGCCGTCGGTGTCCGTGTCGAGGGGGTCGGTGGTGTGGGTGTTGACCTCGGCGCCGTCGGAGAGGCCGTCGCCGTCGGTGTCGTCGTCGTCGGGGTCCGTGCCGTGGGTGTTGACCTCAGCGCCGTCCTGGAGCCCGTCGTTGTCGGTGTCGTTGTCCAGCGGGTCTGTCGAGTGGGTGTTGACCTCGGCGCCGTCGGTGAGCCCGTCGTTGTCGCTGTCGGTGTCCAGCGGGTCGGTGCCCTCGACGAGCACCTCCTCGCCGTCATCGAGGCCGTCGCCGTCGGTGTCGGAGTCCGCCGGGTCGGTGCCCTCGACGATCACCTCCTCGCCGTCCTCCAAGCCGTCGTTGTCGGTGTCGCGGTCGGTGGGGTCGGCGCCCGCGTCGACGTCTTCGCCGTCGAGGAGGCCGTCAGCGTCGGTGTCGTCATTGAGCGGGTCGCTGCCGTAGACCTGCTCTTCGCCGTCATCGAGGCCGTCGGCGTCGGTGTCAGGGTCGTCGGGGTCGGTGCCGTCTACGTCCACCTCGACGTCATCGTCGATGCCGTCGCCGTCGGTGTCTACGCCGCTGTCGACGCCGTTGCAGTCCTGGTCGATGCCGTCGGCGTCGGTCTCCGTGGCGCCGGGGTAGACCGAGCCATCGGCGGTGTCACAGTCGCCGTCGGTGTACAAGAAGCCGTCGCCGTCGAAGTCGGCGATGCTCTTCACGCTGATGCCCGCCGCGCCCGCAGACGCGCCGCAGCCCGTGGTGCCGCCGGTGACGACGGTGGTGCAGTAGGTGGCCGTGGAGTCGGCGAACTGCTTGATGACGCCGCCGCCGCCGCCGCCGCCCGCGTCGTCGGTGACGCCGCCGCCGCCGCCCCGGGCGTAGATCGTGCCCGAGCAGACGAGGTCAGCGGCCTCCAAGAGCACGCCGCCGCCCGCGCCGCCCGCGGAGCCGTCGCCGTTGATGATCGTCCCGGCGGTGCCGTCGGTGGTGATGCTGCCGAGGATCTCGATCTTCGCCGCGCTGATGGTGATCGCGCCGCCGCCCGGCGAGCCCGAGCCGCCAGAGTCGCCGTCCGCCGCGCCCGCCGCGCCGCCGGCCGAGCCCATGTCGATGGTGAGCGACGTGGAGCTGCCGTACGCCGCGCCGCCCGCGCCGCCGCCGCTCCCGCAGCCGTCGAGAGAGCCCGCGCCGCCCGCGCCGCCGTGCCCGCCGCCGCCGCCGCCGTCACGGCAGCAGGATCCACCCTTGCCGCCGCCGGTGCCTTCGCCGTTCGAGTTGGACACGCCACGATAGCCCGCGCCGCTGGCGACGATGGACGAGGTGGCGTCGACGTACACATAGTCAGCGACCAGGGTGATCGTGCCCGTGGTGCCCGAGCCGGTGTAGGTCGTGACGACGAGCTTGCCGCCGTTGATGACGTAGATGTTGTCGTAGGTCTGGGTGCCGTTGAGCGTCGTCGTGGTCGCGTTGACGGTCAGATCGGCGGCCATGGCGGTCGAGGCCGCGAGCAGGATGAAGGGGAAGGCCATCTTGCCTCTCCTGAGTAGACGTTGATGCGAGGGGGTGACTCGCCACCATATCACCGAACAGCGGCGCCTTGAGGCCGACGTTAGACTCCTGAGAGCGTCCAGGGCCACGATCCCAACGCCACCACGGAGCCCCGATGTCCTCCACCCGCCTCCTCCCGCTGATGATGACCACCCTCGGCCTGCTCTCCTGCGGTGAGCCGACGGTCGAGGAGCTCTGCGCTGGGGAGGGTGATCCCGAGATCATCCTCGGTCACGGCGAAGGCAGCGACTTCGCGCCGTTTGAGCCCGGCGAGGAGGTCTTCATCACCATCGCCCCCCAAGGCGGCTTCGGGGTGACGATTCGTGCGGCGACGAGCGGCCTCTACGCCGGGGCCGATCAAGGCGCGGCGCCGATCAGCCTCATCTTGCGGTCGCGCTGGAAGGGGGAGCCCAGCGGTGAGTTCGACTGGGGCGACGTCGTGCTGTACTGCATGGAGGACGGCAGCGGGCTGTTCTGGGGCGCCATCGTGCCGTTAGATCCTGAACGATTCCCGACCGAGGCCGATCTGGAGCAGCTCGACGGCGAGCGTGTGGAGCTGGAGGCCGAGGCGACGGACGCGCGCGGGGAGGTGGTCATCGGCGCCGCCGAGGTCACCCTGCGCCTGCGTGACGACGGCTGAGGCCGCGGAGACGCCGCTCAGCGGAGATCCCCACGGCGCCAGGCGTCGAGGTCTTGGGGGGTGTTCAGGTTCAACAGCGTGTCCGGCTGGGCGCTGGGGATGCGCGTCGCGCCGGTGAGCAGGGTGTGGAGGCCGCCGATGGGCGGCGCGCGGCGGAGGGCGCGAAGCTCGTTCGGCCCGAGGCGCACGGGGTGGCCGGGCAGGCCGCCGTAGCTGAGCACCGCCGGGGTCTCCGCCGCGCAGAGCGCGCGCAGGTCGTCTGCGCCGCACGGGGGCACGTCCACAGGGGTCACCAGCGCCCAAGGAGTGTCCTCGGGGAGCGCCAAGGCGGCGAGGTGCAGAGACTCCGCCGGCCCTGTGCGCGCCCAGTCGGGGTTCTGCACGGCCCGCTCCCCAGGCCGGAGCAGCGCGACGAGGCGCTCCACCACGGCGCCGACCACGACGAGGCGCAGCGGCGCCACCAAGGCGAGGGCGTCGAGCCAGGCGCGGAGCAGGGTGCGGCCATCCACAAGCCTCAGGAGCGCCTTGGGCTGCCCCATTCGTGTAGACCCGCCAGCGGCCAAGACAATCGCCGCCGGAGCCTGTGGATAACTCTGTGGATGATTTTGTGAGGTCACTTTGATTATTTATGTTTTGTCAAAATTGTTTAGCATTATCAATTATTTATGAGAGTTATTGAGATCCCTTCAAGGGGTGCTGTGGGGGATGCCCTGTGGATGAGTATATGGAATCCTGGGGAGGATATCCCTGCGCCCTTGAACGTGTGCGGCCTTCTCCGGTCGTGCTCAATCATTGAGCACGCGCCCCGATCCGTCGCCGCGCCTCGCCAGTCATGGGGGTTCGCTTGTGTTCTTTGGAGATGACGTCGCTTCGGGCCATCGGCGGGGCCTCGCCGCGCCGCCGGATGGATTCTGTTAGACTGGTCTGCCCGCTCCCAAGACTCGGAGTCCGCGGATGGACGTGCTGGACTTCCTCAAGGTGGTCGTCCCCAAGTGCCGCTTGGTCACCGACTCAGACGACGCGCTGAGCGTCGCGCCGGACCTTGGCGCCGATCTGCCGCCGATGACGCTCCTGCCGCTCCGCGACGGCCCGGCCTTGGGCTTGCCGGTGACGTTCTCCAACGTCCTGCGCACGCCGCTCGCCGAGCGCCTCGTCGCGCTCTTGGAGCCCCTCGCGAGGGGGCAGAGCGGGGAGGGCGCTGAAGAGCTCAGCGGCGGGGCCTTGGCCCGGGACCCCCTGGCCCAGACCCTCGCCGGGCTCTTGATCGAGGCGTCTCAGACCTCGCCCCAGGCCTGCTCCTTGGTCATGCTGGAGCTCGCGCGGCAGTCGAGCGCCATCGTCGATGGGGACGTCGAGGAGCTTCGCGCCGTCGCTCCGGCCCTGGCCGCGCGCCTCGCACCGCCGCTCACCCGGCTGCTGGACTTTGAGATCCCCGCCCGCGCCGCCGCCCTCCAGAGCGTCTCGCGCAGCCTCGCCGCGCGCCTGGCCGCGGCGTGGTCCATCGCCGGCCAGTTT
>JBEAVX010000006.1:0-6301 GCA_041160755.1 Pseudomonadota bacterium | reverse complement strand
CCTGGATGTAGTCCACCGTCGTGCCCGAGCCAACGGCCTGGAACGCGATGCCGTTGAGCTCGTTCTCGTCGGTGATCTTGCGGCCACCAAACTCCACACGGACATACTTGAGCACGCCGCTGGAGTCGTTCACGTCGCTGCCGCCGTAGAGCCCGGTGCCACCTTCGCCTTCAGCCTCACAGGGCAGGCTCTCGGCGCCGTTGAAGCAGTTGTTGATCGGGGCGCGGCCGTTCAGGATGATGCCGCCCCAGTCGCCGGGCTTGCGGCTGCCGGCCTCGACGGCCGAGGTGAAGACGATGGGCGCGGCGGCGGTGCCTTCGGCCTGGAGCTTGGAGCCCCGGCGAATCACCAAGAACGACAGCGTCGTGTTGTCGCCGTAGACCGTCACGCCGGGCTCAATCTCCAGCACGCTCTCGTTCACGTCGTCGCCGATGAACACGCCGCCGCTGAGCAGGTAGGCGCAGCCGGTGACGAGCTTGATCTTGGCCTGGGTGTACTCCCCGGTCACCGCGGCCACGCCGTCGACACACTCGGGGATGAAGGCGTCGCCCGACGCGGTGTCGTCGGCGGTGGAGTCGTCGGTGGCGGAGGAGTCGGCGCCGCCGTCCTTGTCGCCGCAGGCGGCGGAGGCGAGCAGCAGGGCGATGAGGCTGAGCTTCTTCATGAGGTCTCCAGGGCTTCGTTGAGGAGCCTTGTTTTATGGGCCCCGGGTGACGCGCCCCGGCGGCTCCGTGACCATCCCGTGACCGCCCGGCGAAGTGTCGCGGTCGAGGACGGTCCAGGGGCAGGCGTCGGACCACACCCTGATCTTAGTTACATCAAGATTGCAAAAACAACATGACCACGATAATCCGGGCGCCCCACCCCACGGAGCCCCGATGGAACGTCTCCCCGTCACCGTGCTCTCCGGCTTCTTAGGCGCCGGAAAGACGACCCTGCTCAACCACCTGCTCACCCATCGCGGCGACCTCCGCGCGGCGGTCATCGTCAACGACATGAGCGAGGTGAACATCGACGCCGCCCTGGTCAAAGGCGGCGAGGCCGCCCTGCGCCGGGGCGAGGAGCGCCTCGTCGAGATGTCCAACGGCTGCATCTGCTGCACGCTCCGCGACGACCTGCTCCAAGAGGTGTCGAAGCTCGCCCGAGAGGGCCGCTTTGACGTGCTCATCGTCGAGTCCACGGGCATCTCCGAGCCCCTGCCCGTCGCCCAGACCTTCACCTTCGTCGATGAGGCCGGGCAGAGCCTCTCGGAGCTCGCGCGCCTCGACACCATGGTCACCGTCGTGGACGCCAAGAACTTCTTGGCCGACTACGGCACCCAAGACGAGCTGCGTGAGCGGGGCATCGCGCTGGGCGAAGACGACGAGCGCAGCGTCGTGAACCTCCTCGTCGAGCAGGTCGAGCTCGCCGATGTGCTCGTGCTCAACAAGACCGATCTCGTCACAGAGGACGAGCTGGGCCGCCTCGCGGGCATCCTGCGCGCGCTCAACCCCGACGCGCGGCAGGTGCTCGCCACCCGGGGCCAGGTGCCTCTGGACGCCGTGCTCAACACCGGCCTGTTCGACATGGAGAAGGCCAGCGCCAGCCCCGGCTGGGCCAAGGAGCTCGCGGGCGAGCACGTCCCCGAGAGCGAGCAGTACGGCATCCGCTCCTTCGTCTACAACGCCCGCCGCCCGTTTCACCCCCAACGGATCCACGACTACTTCCACGAGGACTGGCCGGGGGTCGTGCGCTCGAAGGGCTACTTTTACCTCGCGAATCGCACCCACCTCGCCGCGGTGTGGAGCCAGGCCGGGGCGACCTGCGCCTTTGAGCCCGCCGGGCGCTTCTGGGCCTCGGTCCCCCGAGAGGAGTGGCCCACCGACGAGGCCGACCGCCCCGACCTGCAGCCGGAGTGGGTCGAGCCCTGGGGCGACCGCCGCCAGCAGATTGTGCTCATCGGCATGGACATGGACGAGGCCGCCCTACGCGCGGGCCTCGACGCCTGCCTGCTCACCGATGAGGAGCTCGCCGCCGGTCCCGAGGCCTGGGCCGCCCTCGACGATCCGTTCTCGGCCTGGGATGAGCAGGCCGAGGACGGCGACGACGACGCGGACGCGCCGAACTAGTCCGGCGCGGTCGAGCGGACCACCTCTTCTGGGGTGGTCATGCCCGCCATGAACTTCTTCACCGCCGCCATGCGCAGAGAGTCCATGCCCAAGCGGATCGCCTCGCGCTTGATCTCCAAGGTCGAGGCGCCGTTGAGCACAAACTCGCCGAGCTGGTCGTTGAAGATCATGATCTCATACGCGGCGACGCGGCCCTTGTAGCCCGTGCCGTTGCAGCGCTGGCAGCCTTTGCCCTTCATCGGCTGGAAGGTGCCGATCTTGTCGGGCGGCACCTGGATGTCCAACATCGCCTTCTCGGAGAGCGTCGTCGGCGCCGAGCACTCCGAGCAGATCTTGCGCAGGAGGCGCTGGGCGGCGATGAGGTTCACCGACGACGCCACCATCATCGGCTCGATGCCCATGTTCAACAGACGCGAGACGGTCGAGGGCGCGTCGTTCGTGTGCAGCGTCGAGAGCACCAAGTGCCCGGTGAGCGCGGCCTTGACGGCGATCTCAGCGGTCTCGAAGTCGCGGATCTCGCCGACCATGATGACGTCGGGGTCTTGGCGCAAGAACGAGCGCAGCGCGGCGGCGAAGTTCAGGCCGATGTCCTCGTGCATCTGGCACTGGTTGATGCCGTAGAGGTTGAACTCGACGGGATCTTCAGCGGTGGAGATGTTCGTCTCGGGCTTGTTGAGCTCCGAGAGCGTCGAGTACAGCGTCGTCGTCTTGCCCGAGCCCGTGGGGCCGGTCACCAAGATCATGCCGTAGGGCTTGTGGATGGTGCTCTTAAACTTGGCGAGGATGTCGGCGTCAAAGCCGAGCTTCGTCATGTCGAGCTGAAGGTTCGACTTGTCGAGGAGCCGAAGGCAGAGCTTCTCGCCGAAGAGCGTGGGCAGCACGCTCACGCGGAAGTCCATCTCTTCGCCTTTGCCCAGCTTGAGCTTGATGCGGCCGTCCTGGGGCAGGCGCCGCTCGGCGATGTCGAGGTTGGACATGATCTTCACGCGGGAGGCGATGGCGTGCTTGAGCTTGAGCGGCGGCTTCATCACCTCGTACAAGAGGCCGTCGATGCGATACCGCACCCGCAGCGCCTTCTCGTAGGGCTCGATGTGGATGTCTGAAGCCTTCTTGCGGATCGCGTCGAGCAAGATGAGGTTCACGAGCTTCACGACCGGCGCGTCGCCCGCGGACTTCTCAAGATCGAGGACGTTCATGTCCTCGTCGGTCTCGCCCACCTCTAGGGCCGCGTCGTCGGTGTCGAGGTTGAAGTCGAGCATCACGTCTTGGAACGAGACGTTCGCGTTGTAGTACTTCTCGACGGCCTCAGCGATGGCGCCCTCGGACGCCACGACCACGTCGATGTTCAGGTTCGTGACGAACTTGATGTCATCGACGGCGTAGATGTTGGAGGGGTCGGACATCGCCACGATCAGCGTGTTGCCCGCCTTGTTGATCGGGATGACCTGGTGCCGCTGCACGACCTCTTTGGGGATCAGCTTGAGCACCTCGGGGTCGATGTCGAAGTCGGCCAGGTTGATGCTGGGCACGCCATACTGCTTCGAGAGGAACGAGGTCAGCTCGTTCTCCGCGACGTAGCCGAGCTTCGTGAGGTGATGCCCCAAGCGCCCGCCCTTGTCGCGCTGCTCGGTCATCGCCTTCTTGAGCTGAACAGGGGTGATCAGCTTCTCACGGACGAGCAGCTCACCGAGCCGCCCCGACGCTCCACCGGAATCACGCGCCATGGGTCCAACACCTCTTGTTTGGACGGCCAGCATCAACAATTCGGCGGCGTTCGTCAAGCCCCCAGCGGTCAGGGGGCGGCGACGCCCTGCCTGGAGGCCAACATGAGCGCCTCGTCCGACCACGGGCCGAGGTAGAGATCGGCGCGTCCGTCGATGTGGTGTGCGACGACGCGCCGGGCGCCATCGCCGTGCACGCGGAGCGCCGGCCCCCGCCCCGACGGCAGCGACGTGTAGGCGCCGAGCGTGAGGCCCTGCTCGGGGAGGCGCAACACCCCCACCCGGGCGCCTTGGGCGTCGCGGTACAGCACCAGGCAGCCGCCGAACGCCGGAGAGGCGCCCTCCAGGCGGAGCCCCACGGCGTCCAACCCGGGCGTGATCGTGAACAAGGGCGAGATCTGGGCGGCGCGGAGCAAGGCGTTGAGCTGCTCAGGAGACTCGGCGGTCACGAGCGGCGCGGCCAGGGGCGCCTGGGCGCTGAGCAGGCGCCGCACGTCGTCCTCGGCCCGGCGGTCGGGCCCCCCGGCGGCGGCCAAGACGAAGCTCACCACGAAGACCACGGCGACGAGGCCCGCCCAGATCGCCGAGGCCGGGCGCTCCACGGCGGCGGCGCGGCGCACGAAGAACAGCGCCCCCGGGGCGGCGCGGCGCAGGCGCTCTTGGCAGAGGGTGCCGCTCGCGCTGAGCTGGGCGGCGAGGGTGGCGAGCTCGGGATCCTCCTCCAGCGCGGCGCGAACGTCGGCGGCGACCTCCGAGGGCAGGTCCCCGCAGAGGTAACAAGGCAAGGCGCGCAGGATCTGGGCCCGGTCGAGCTTCACAGATCCCCCTGCATGGCGGCCATGACGCGGTACTGCATGAGCGTCCTCGCCTCACGCACCAGGGCCTCGGGCTCGCCGGTGAGCGTCGCGAGGTGCCGGGCCTTGAGGCCGCCGAGGGTCGAGAAGGCCCAGATGAGCCGAAGAGGGACGTTCGCGCCGCGCACCACAGCCTCCACACGCGCCGCCGGATCTCCCCCCGACCGAGGCGCGCCGGGCGGGACGCCGCCCCGGGTGAGGGGGCCGGGTGCAGGGAGGATGCTCTGGAGGCGCGGGGGTCGCAGGCGGTGGAGGGTCACCGTGAGCAAGGCCGCGGCGGCCTGCTCTCCGAAGGGCTGCTGCAAGCTCAACTGGCCGAGGCGCGCGCTGAGGCGCCCGAAGGCCTCGCCCACCAACGAGAGCGCGTCGGTCTCGGCGACGAGCACGCAGGCGACGGAGAACAGGCGATCGACCTCGGCGTCCCACAACGCGCCGAAGGACTCAGCGTTGCCGAGGCGCGCGGCGCGGATGAGCCGCACCTCGGACAGGTCATGAACGCGGTCAGACGGGCGCAGAATGAGCGGCTCCTGGTCCGCGGGAAGTGTATCCCGCCGCGCCCAAGCCGTGCGGGAGCACGATAGGATGACGGGATGAACACGCTCCTGTTCCTGCTCGCCTGCGCCAAGCCCGGGCCCTCGACCAAGCCTCCCGAGGATCTGGGCCCGCCGGTCGTCCCGGCGGTGGTGGCGCCGCTGTACGCCACGGCGCCGGGGGTTCCTCGGGACACCCTCATCGCCTGGGCCGCGCGGGACCTCCCCTACGACGAGGCGCTGAGCGGCGCGGCCGCCGGGGTGGCGTTTGAGATGTTGGCCATGGGCGGAGGCCTCGATCCTTCGGGGCTGCGCTGGGCGACGGTGCGCGCGGGCTGGGTCTGGCCTGTTCAAGGGGTCTCCAGCGAGCTCGTGACCGAAGGCGCGCTGCCCGCGGCCATGGTGAGCGAGCTGCGCGCGGGGCTGCGGCCCGGCCAAGCCATCGGCCTCGCCCGGGTGCGCGACGACATGGGCTCCGGGGACCTGTGGGTCGGGCTCACGTCCACCCCCGCCGTGGCCTTGGCCCCGATCCGCCGCGAGCAGGCCGTCGGCGCCACCCTCACCCTCGGCGTGAAGGCCGACACCACGCCCCCCGAGGGCCTGCGGGTGCTCGCCGCGAGCCCGTCCCTGCGCCTCCTCGACGGCCCGAGCCTCACTCTGGATGAGCCCGGCGAGTGGGTCGTCGAGCTTCGCCAGGCCCAAGACGGCGGCGGGGAGCGCGCCTTGGCCCAGCTCCCGATCTACGTCGGGGAGCCCACCCCCGACGACGGCCCCTTTGAGGCCCCGGACGCGCCCCCGGCGGACGCAGGCGAGGCCATCCGCGCGGCCATCGCCGGGGTGAACGGCCTGCGGGGGCTCAGCGCGGCCCAGGCGCTCAGCACGGATCCGGTGCTCGCGGCCACGGCGCGCTCCGAGGCCACCCGCCGCGCCGCCGGGGGCGGCCCCAGCGCCGACGCCGAGGCGCGCCTGCGCCGGGCCGGGTTCCCCACGGGCGACGTCGCCGAGCTGAGCTGCCGCGCGCCGACGGTCCAGTCGTGCCTCGACGGCCTGTTCTGGTCCCCGACCTCCCGGGCCGCGCTGTTGAACCC
>JBEAVX010000843.1:0-7932 GCA_041160755.1 Pseudomonadota bacterium | reverse complement strand
GAAGACCAGAAATCCAGCCTCAGCAGGCTGCTGCACGACGGCGGCGACTCCTACACGCCAGGTGAGCGGCGCCTCAATGAGCCGCGCCTCCCGCAGGAGCCGGGCGTCAACGAGCGCGATCTCGGGCGGCAAGCCGGCCTCCCTGAGCGCGGCGGCGCATGTCGGGCCTAAGCTCCTGCTCTCTCCAGAACGGCACGTTCGCGCGATGGACGGGGTCATTCACCGTTAAGGCCACCAGCGGTTGCACCTCCGATGTCGCCATCGTGAGCACGGGCCTCACCCCGCTCATAAGGTGATCAGGATGGATCAACGCGACATCCACCCCGAGCCCCTGGGCGAGCCGGTTGAGCGTTGAGGCGCGGGGCCAAGCGCCCGAGCTGAGCAGGCGGCTGAGCGAAGGCTGGGGCAGCCCCCCACGCCGCGCGACGGCGGAGACGCCGCCCTTGGCGTTAATCAAGGTTCGAAGCTCGTCTTTGTAGGCGCGAAGGCGCTCTCCCGTGGCGTTCAGCTCGCAGTGGGAGCGGATCGGGGGCGTGATGACCGGAGGCTCGTGATCGTCGAGGAGGTCTTGGATGCTCTCGATGGTGCCGTCGCGGTCTTCGTCGCTCTCAGCGGAGGCCCAGAGCAGCATCAGATCGCTCACACCTTCGCTGTCGCGCGCCAAGGTGAGGACGGCCTCTACCCAGTGGGGCTCAATTCCGGCCTGCCGCATCAACCGGGCGATGTCCTCAAGTTGAGGGTCCATGGAGAGCTCCTTTGATGTGGTCGCACGGGTTCTTGATGATCAGCCTTCGCCGCTCAGCGAGCTGCGCGCCGTTCCTGTAGTCCATATGCGATGAGGTCTTCGACCAAGCATGACAGAGATAGTAGTCCCCCTTGTGCTCGATGATGCCCAGCCGAAGCTGGATCTTGCTATGCCCCATGTTGTGCCACTTCATCTTAAACGCGCAGGGGACATCCTTGTGCTGGCCGCTCTGGGCAGGCCCCCAGAAGAGCGAGTTGTTGAACTTGGGGTCAGTGGTGCGGTTGGTTAACCTCAGTATGTCAGGGCGTAGCGTGCTCCAGTACTCCTCAGCGCTCACTTCGCACGGCACGAGCTCCAGATAGGAGTCCAGCGCCCAGCTCGTGATGAAGATTCTTGGCGGCTTCAGGTCAGTATAACACTGCATAACATTTTATCTCCTTCAGCCATAGCCAAGAGTATTGACAAGAAAACGAGTCGCTTTGGACTTCCTCCTAAGAGCGACTCATCATCACTCCCCCGTCTTCTCATCCTCCGTCACCCGGAACTCAACGCGCCGGTTCACGGCTTTGCCCTCGGGGCCGTCGTTGGCGACCAGGGGCACGGTCTCGCCGAGGCCCTTCGAGGACAGGCGCTCGGCGGGCACGCCGCGGCCGGTGAGGTAACGGGCGACGGACTCGGCCCGGCGGGCGGAGAGCTCAAGGTTGTACTCGTCTTTGCCGTCGCTGTCGGTGTGGCCGTGGATCTCCAGGCGCACCGTGGGGTACTGCAGGAGCACGGCGGCGGCCTCGTCGAGCAGGCCGTAGCTGTCCGTCGTGATCTTGTCGGAGTTGACCTCAAAGTTGATGCCCCGGATGACGCCGGTGAAGCGCTCGATCTCTTTGGGCACGTCGTCGGGGCAGCCGTCGTCGTCGTTGAAGCCGTTCCAGGTCTCGGGCTCCAGCACGCAGGAGTCGTCGCCGTCTACGATGCTGTCCCGGTCGTTGTCGTCTTCAGGGCAGCCGTCCAGGTCCTCAAACTCATCGCGGTCCTCAGCGAAGTTGGGGCAGAGGTCGTCGAGGTCAACCACGCCGTCGGCGTCGTTGTCGTCTTCAGGGCAGCCGTCGCGGTCCTCGAAGCCGTCGCGGTCCTCGGGGTCTTTGGGGCAGAAGTCGTCCTCGTCGGTGATGCCGTCGTTGTCGTTGTCGTCTTCAGGGCAGCCGTCTTTGTCCTTGAAGCCGTCCATGTCTTCAGGGTCCATCGGGCAGCGGTCTTTGCGGTCTACGACGCCGTCCTCGTCGTTGTCCTCATCGGGGCAGGCGTCGTCGTCCTCAAACTCATCGTAGTCCTCAGGCTCTTCAGGGCAGGGGTCGAGGCGGTCGGCGACGCCGTCGCGGTCGGTGTCGAGGTTTCGCTCGGCCTGGCGGAAGAGGAAGCCCGCCGTCAGCTCGACGTTCGAGAAGCTGTCCTGCACGTCGCCGTGGGGCTCGGTGCCGCCGGTCCACACCCAGCGGGCGTCCGCGCGTAAGGCCATGGCGCCGCCCAAGGGGATGAGCAGGCCGGGGCCGACGTTGAGCGCGAGGTCCACGTCGGGGTTCTTGTAGTTGCCGAGGTCCTCACCATCCAGCGGCTCCGCCGACCACGAGTCGGGGTCGCGACCCACCCGCTTCCAGATCACGCCGGGCCCGGCGGCCAGGTACGGCTCGACCGCGTAGCCCCGGCTCAAGAAGACGACGGCGTTCACCCGCGGCGTCAGCGCGTCATAACGATACGCGAAGCGGCTGCGCGTACGTCCTTGGTGGATGCCCAGCTCGGCCTCGATGATCACCCGAGGGCCGATGTTGTAGCCAAGGCGCGGTACGGCGCTCCAGGTGGAGTTGAGGTTCTCGTCCGCGTCGAAGGCGATCCAGCCAACCCCCGCCGAGGCCGTCCACCCGAAGTAGTCTTCTTGGGCGGCGGCGACGTTCAGCGCGAGGCCAGAGAGCAGAAGGGGCAAGTTGAGCATGAGGCGGCGTCCGGGTGCGGCCCAGAGAGGGGCAGACCACGGACTTTAGCGCGACACCAGCCGCGTCCGCAAGCGCCCTCGCCGATGGGGCCTCGCCTACTCCGCGTCGGCGGGCTTGCCCTTCTTCTTCTTCTCGTTGCGCAGCTCTTTGGCGCTCAGCTCAATCTGCGTGCCGACGCCTTGGGTGACGTCAAACTCGCGCCCGGCGATGTTGTAGTCGCCGACGGGCAACATGCCGATGAACACGCCGTCCTCACGCAGGCTCTTCTGGGCGAGCTCGACGGCGAGGCGCTGGTCGGGGGCGAAGGGCATCTGGGCCGGGGTCATCTCGACGGAGCGCGGCGGCGTGACGACGAGCTGCACGCGGCCGTAGGTCTGGTTGATCTCCATGACCCAAGAGTCGAGCTCTTCAGTGCGCTGGAGGGCCTGGGCGCGCTGGAGCCGGGAGAGGCAGGCCCCCATGTCGCCCACGGAGCGCGCGGACTGGGCGGCGGCCATGTGCGCCTCAAACGGCACCTCGACGCCGTTGAGCGCGAGGAGCTCCTCGTAGGACTTCTCGACACCTTTCCAGAGCTGGCGCTCGGAGAAGTTGTTGATCTCGTCCATCAGGCGATCAAACTCGGCGTCGGTGCGCTCATCGGCTTGGGCGATGGGCGCGGCGAGACCACAGAGCAAGGCGACGAGGAGGATTGAGCGCTTCATGAGGCTCTCCACAGGATCCGAGGGTGGCGCTATTCTACAACGCCCGAGCGGCTTTGGCCCGTCCGGGGTTTTTGGATCTTGGCCTGGGGTTGATCAGTCACAGCGCTCGTAGCGCTCTTTGCAGCCGACCACCCGAATCTCGACGGTGACCACACCCTCGTCGATCATGTCGATGCGCTTCGCGGCGCGCTCGGAGAGGTCGATGACGCGGCCCTTGGCGTAGGGGCCACGGTCGTTGATCACCACCCGCACGGACTCCCCGGTGTCGGTGCGCGTGACCTTGACCACGGTGCCAAAGGGCAAGGTCTTGTGCGCCGCCGTGCGTTTGGAGGGGCGAAAGGGCTCTCCCGAGGCCGTGGGGTTGCCCCGCAGCTCGTCGCCGTACCACGAGGCCTTGCCGGTCTGGGTCGGCGCCCGGGCCGCGCAGGCCAAGAGCGTGAGGAGCAGGGCCGTCACGCCTGGCGCACCTGCACGTTGCAGATCGCGCAGCGCGAGGGATCGACGCGGCTCACCGAGGACCGGGCGGCGTAACAGCCGGTGTGGAAGCTCTTGCCGCAGGCGTACTGGCAGTCGGTGCGCACGTCTTGGGACACACCGAGGCCGCAGATGCCACAAGGCACCATCTGCACGGCCTCGACCACCTGCTCTTGCACCTGATGGCGCCGCGGCGGCAACGGCTCAACCGCACCCCACCACGCCAGCCAGCCCATGAGCACCCCCGCCAAGGCGGAGATCAAGCCGGGCATGGCCTCGGAGAAGAGCTGGGCCGGGTCGGCGCCCAAGAACAGCACCGGGGCGAAGGCCAATATGACGAGGAGCACCGTGAGCACGAGGCCCACGGCGGCGATGCGCGCCTGGCCGCCGTCGCCGGAGAACAGGTACCGCGCCAACGAGCAGGTCAGGAGCCCCAGGCCGAGGCCGGGGATGATGATCACCGGCAGAGTGCGCTGCCAGGAGAGCGCGAGGCCCCAGCCCACGGCGAACAGCGTCACCATCGCCAGGGACGAGATCAAGGCCAAGGTGCCGCTGGCGGCGTAGCCCCGGGTCTCGGGGTAGTCCGGCGTCTGCTCCATCACCGGGGAGCCCGCCGGGGGCTCAGGCAAGAGGTGAATCAGCTCACCGGGCACCACGCCCATGTCCGAGAGGCGCTCCTCCTCGGTCATCAGGCGGCCGCGCGCGCGCAGCCAGTACAGGCGGCGTTTGCCGTCCGGCCAGAAGGCGTCGAGGCCGGCGTCGCGGGCGACGCGCTGGGTGAGGTCGCGGGCGGGCAGGTACGTCGGCAAGACGAGGTCCAAGGTGAACGACCTCATGTCGATCACCTGAACCCGCACTTGAACGGTCTGGACGTCGCTGCTTCGATCCACGGCCTCGCTCCAGGGACTTCAGCGTCAGCGCTGGGCCTCGACGGTGCGCTCCAGCTCTTCGCTGATCTTCGTGAGGGGCTGCAACAGGCGCTCGAACTTGTCGAACCACTTCAGCCACACCTCATCCGACTGCTCGGCGCCGGGGAGCTCGGCGTGAACGCGGCGGACGTACTGGGCGAAGCTGGAGATGCGCTCGGTGGTGCGCGGCAGCCCGTTGTAGTAGTCGTGCGCGTAGCTGATGAGCGTGCCCGCCGTGCGGTAGAGCACACGGTCCGTCGTGCCCTCCTCGATGAGCAAAAACTCCGACGAGATGAGCGCGGAGGAGAAGCTCAAGACGCCCATGTCGAGCTCTTGCACGAGCGCGGTGCGGAAGAGGTTCTGCATCACCTTGCGGGAGAGGCGGATGAACTCGACCACACGCGGCTTGAGGTAAGACTCGGCCGCCCGGGACTGGCGACCGGCGCGGGGCACGGGCAGGAGCACCTGCACCATGCGGCCCAGGCGCACGTTGATGCGGCACAAGGCCACGGCGTCGGCGTGGTCCTCCTCGACGGGGTGCAGGCGCGGCGCGCAGAACTCGCGCACCCGGGCCTCACGCTCCTCGTTCGTGTCGAAGACCGTGCGCAGCTCCGCGTCGTCGAGGGTCTCGACGTGGAACAGCCAGAACATGTACTCGCCGTCCTGCTTCGGGACCTCCAGGGGCACCGCCGCCGCCTCAGCGAGGAGCACGCCCTGGCCGATGCGGGTGATGCCAAAGCCGGCCTGGATGATGGCGACGTAGCGCTCACCCCGCTGCTCCAGCTCGACCTGAAGGCCCTGCACGATGCCGTGGCCGTGGAGGTAGAGGTGGTGCCGGTGCATGTTGCGCCGATGGTAGAGCTGCTCGTCGAGCAGGTCCTTCGACGTCAGGCACAGGCCCTCAAAGGGGTTGAGACGGCGGAGCTGGTTGTCGTTCGGGTTGCTGGCCATCGCGGGTGCTCAGGGGTTTGGAGTCATAAAGGAGGCCGCTCAGCTCTTGGGGGCCTTGGGGGCCTTGGCGGGCTTCGCGGGCTTCGTGGGCTTCGCGGCGGCGGCGGCGGCGGCGACGCCTGGGGCCGGGGTCGGCTTCCCGTCGTCGTCAAAACGGACGGTGAAGGTGACGTGCGCGGGCTTCTCGGCGGTGACGATCTGGGTGAGGCGGCGGAGCACCTGGGGCGCGCGCTCGGAGAAGCGCCGGGCGAAACGATCCCGGGGCTCTAGCACCAAGGCGAAGAAGTTGGTGCCCTCCCGCTTCACGTCGTAGAGGTAATGCGCTGGGGGCTCGCCCCGGATGTAACGCTCCGCCGGCGTGCGGCCCCCGGCCAAGGTGGCGCCGCCCAAGACGAAGCCTTGGGGCTTCTCCCGGGGGCTCACGCTGACCGGCGCGGCGGTGAGCACGCGGATGATCTCCTCCATGCCCGCCTTGGTGCCGCGGGTGCGGTACAGGCGGATCGCCCGGCGCACGAGCTCCCGCTGCTGGTGCAGGGGCAGCGACTCATCCAAGGTGAAGCCGACCCACGAGGCGATCCAAGACAAAAACTTGGGATCGCAGGTGAGCGGGTCGATGAGCGAGGGGATCTGCTCGATCCGATCGACCACCGAGGTCATCAGGTGCTGGTAGATGAACAGGAAGCGGCGCAGGGCGTCGGTGTCGGTGCCGCGCACCTCTCGGGCCGTGCTCTCGTTCCGCGCGCCGTACCGCCGCATCTCGGCGCTGTCGGCGTGAATCACCTCACGCTGCTCCGTCGGCATCGCGCCTTGGTAACAGCCGGGCAAAAACCGCAGGTAGCCGCGCACGGGGACGTGCAGCACGACGTCGTCGCGGGGGTCGAGGGAGACCGGCGGGCGGCCGTCGGTGGTGATCAGCTCGGCGCGCACCTCGACCATGTCGTCGGGCACGAAGAAGCTCGCCGGGCTGCCGTCGGGCAAGGTGCGGATGGCGCGCACGAGGATCGGGTCGCCCCCGGCGGCGGGGTTCACCTGCACGGCGCGGATGTGCCCGACCTTCTCCCCTCGCCTGGCCTCGACCAGATGCAGGCTCACGCGGTTGGAGATGTTGCGGGAGAGGTAGGTGCGCGCGGCGCGCACGGGGTACTGCACCTCGACCACGGTGCGAAGGTGGGCGAAGTCATCGGGGACGGCCATGTAGGCCGCGCCAGCCGGGATCGGGAGCTGAGGCGTGCTCACTCGTCAGCCTCCTCGGTGCGGATGCGCACGCGGCGGATCTCGAACAGGTCGTGCCGGTCGAGCACCAGCTCCTTGAGGCCCTCACCCTCTTCCCAGCCCGGGGGGCCCTTCGCCCGCTCGCCGCGCATGTCGAAGATCTGCACGTCTACGACGTGGCGGACTTCAGGGATGTCGGAGACGAGGCGCCCGAAGTCCTGGGCGTAGAGCGTGCCTTGGAACGGCCAGCCCGCGCCGTCGAGGCCGCCGATGTAGGGGTCTAAGAAGCGCATCACCCAGCGCTGGGCGGCCTCCCGCACGACGAGCTGGTTGGCGTTGGGCCGAAGCCGCGCCGTCACCGCGATGTCGATGGGCAAGAAGGTGGCGAGGCGCACCTTGGGCTCGACGTTGATCAGGCAACGACGGCCGAGGTACGACTGCACATGATCCCGCAGACCGGCGGAGAGGAAGGGGTCGGGCACCCGCTCGCCTTCGCGGCGCTGGGGCAAGATCACCACCTCGACGGTGCCGTCTTTGCCCATGTTGCCGGGGCACGCCGCCCGGGCGACCTCACCCGAGGCCTCCTTGGCGATGATCTCGAAGTCTTGGCGGGTGACCGCGCGGTCGCGAGAGGTGAGCAGGCTCGGCGCGCGGCGGATGATCTCTTCGATCGTCTCCGCGTCCCGGCCGCCGACGGCGGGCAGGAGGTTCGTGACCCGCACGAGGTCCGAGGCCGCCTCGCTCACGGTGATCTCGCCGACGCCGACGTTTCCGCGCAGGCCCGGCACCGTGTGGTACCGCTCGACGAGCACGTTGTTCGTGCCGACGGGCAACATCTTGCCCCGGATGCCGTTGCCGAAGGTCAAGGTGCCATCGACGGGGTCCACGACGAAGCTGCTGTCGTCTTTGCCTGAGGTCAAGAAGTTGCCCTCACGCAGGAGCGTCCAGCGCTCTTTGAC
>JBEAVX010000838.1:0-6608 GCA_041160755.1 Pseudomonadota bacterium | reverse complement strand
TCGCCGGGGTGCGGGCGTCGTTGGCCCGGGTGCGCGCCCGGGCGGGGCGCTGATGCGCGTCTTTGAGGCCGCCTTGGCCGCCAGCGCCGCCGGTGCGCCCGCCGCGCTGTGTACGGTGATCGCCGTGAACGGCTCGGCGCCGCGCAGCGCCAGCGCCCGGATGCTCGTCTATGGCGACGGGCGCATCGTGGGCACCATCGGCGGCGGCCAGTGGGAGAAGGTCGTCATCGACGCCGCCCTGGACTGCATCCGTGAGGGCTCCGCCCGACGCGTCGCCGCTCACCTCACCCGCGACCTCGGCATGTGCTGCGGTGGCGCCATGGAGGCCTTCGTGGAGCCCATCACCCCCGTTGAGCGTGTTCACCTCTTCGGCGCTGGCCACGTCGGCGGCGCCTTGGCCCCGCTCCTGCTCTCCTTGGGCTTTGAGCTGTCTGTGTACGACGAGCGTGAGGAGTGGCTCAACGCCGAACGTTTCCCGGGCTGTGAGCGGGTGCTCCGCGACCCCCGTCGGGCGATCCCCGAGGCGCTGGGCCCCCGGGACTACGTCGTGCTGGTGACGCACAGCCACCCGCTGGATCAAGACCTGCTGGAGGCCCTGATCGCGAAGGACTACGCCTACCTGGGCCTCATCGGCTCCAAGGCGAAGATCACCCGCTTCTTCATCCGTCTGCGCGCCGCGGGCGTCGACGAGGCGCTTCTGCGCCGGGTGAGCGCGCCCATCGGCCTCGATCTCGGCGCGGAGACGCCTGAAGAGATCGCCGTGGCCATCGCCGCGGAGATCATCCGCGTGCGCCGCCGCCACAAGGGGCCCACCCTTCCGATGAGCGAGCGCCCGCTCCCGGCGCGCGGAGGCGACGGCGTCGCGCGCCCCCCGGCCCTCGACGAGGACTGACGCCGGGAGCCGCGCTCAGCGCGTCTCTTCTGGGTTGAGCGTGCTGCGGATCAACGAGAGCAGCTCATCGAGCTTGATCGGCTTCTGCACGAGGCCGTCAAACTCTTCCTCTTGGATGCGGCGCTCGACCTGGGCGTCCAAGAACGCGGTGCAGGCGATCACCGGGATGTGCGCCGTGTCTTTGCTGCCACGCAGCATTCGCACGACCTCGAAGCCGTTCATGTCCGGCATCATGATGTCCATGAGGATCACGTCCGGCTTAAAGCGCGCGACGGTGAAGCCCGCCGCGAAGCCCGAGTCGGCGACCTCGACCTCCATCTTGCCGCGGAGCGAGAGGTAGTCCCGCACCATGTCGGAGAAGTCGTGCTCGTCGTCCACCACGAGCACCCGGGTCTGCTCCGAACGTTCGCCGAGCAGCTCCTCGCTCAGCGGGTAGTTGTACTCCTTCGCGAAGCTCACCAGATCGGCCTTGGTGATGCGTCGGTGGCCGCCCGGCGTGCGGTGGGCTCGAAGCCGATCGGAGTTCACCCAATTGACGACGGTTGGGAGGCTGACCCCGAGGAACTTCGAGATCTGGTAGGTGGTGAAGTAGGTTGGCTCCGAGTTTTGTCCCGGAGCAGGCCGCCTCGTCTTCTTCTTCTGAACTGACACGACAGGAGTCTCCCTGTGGAATGCGTCAAGATATCTCGCTTCCGCAGAAGCGGCGCTGCCACGCACCTTACGCCGATCTCAAGTGCCTGTACGTTCACCGAGCGATCGTCTGGCCGAGACGAGCCGCGTGACCGCCGAGAGGTCGGGGGTCGGGGTCAGCGTGACGACGACCTCGACCGCCGTGCGTAGGCTGCCCAGTCGCGGTCGCGCCGTGGCGATGTGCTCCCGGAGCGCCGACGCCCACTCCTGAGCGGCCTCCAGCCGGTCTGGGCGCAGGAGCACGAGCAGCTCATCAGACTCTAGCCGCAGGGCCAGCTCCCCGCCGCGCAGCCGCCCCGACACGACCCCAGCGAGCCACAACAGGAGCTGGTCCCCGGCGGGCACGCCCTGGGCGCGGTTGACCTCTCGGAGCCCGACCACGTCGATGTGCGCGGCGACGATCAGGCCCTGGGCGGCGCTGAACAGCTCCGTGAGCTCTTCGGTGGCGCCGTCGATGGGCAAGAGCCCGCTGACCGGATCTCGGGCGCGGCGAAGGGCCTCGGCGCGGAGGCTGCGCGCGTGGGTCAGCGCGGCGCGGGCGCTCGACTCCAAGGCGCCGACCTCAAGCGGCTGGGAGATCGCCGAGAACGCGCCCTCGGCCAGAGCGAAGTCCAGGGTGGTGCTCGACGCGCCCACCCACACGAACGGCGTGGCCGCCCCGCGCTCGTTCTCGCGGAGCTGTCGCAAGGCGTCGAGGCCGCCCACCAGCTCATCCATGATCACGACGTCTACCCCGGGGAGCTCAAGGAGGGCCTCCTCGACGCCCTCCACACGCACGATGTCCCCGATGAAGGCGAGGCGGCTCGTCAGCTCGTCGGCCAAGAAAGACGACGACGAGACGAGCAGCAGGCGAGGAGGCGTCTCGGACTCGCCGAGCGCCGGCATCGACAAGGTCGCGACGCCGCCGCCTTCAGGGGCGTTCGTGAGCAGCACCTGGCCGCCCAAGGCACGGATCAAGCGCGCGCTCAAGGGCAGGCCGAGGCCGCCGCGTGGGCGCTCATCGGCGACGAGATCGCGGTTGAGCAGCTCCTCCGGGAACCCCACGCCGCCGTCCTTCACCCGCACGAGCACCCGGTCGCCGTCATCGACCACCTGCACCCGCACGACGCCCCCGGCGGGCGTGTACCGCAGGGCGTTGTCGATGAGGTTGGAGAGCACCTCACGCAGCATCGCGACGTCCCCGACGACCGCGCGTGTGGTCTCACCGACGCTGACGAGCTGGGATCCCCGGCGCTCCGCGACCTCTTGCCAGGTGGCCACGACCTCCAAGACCAGCGCGTTGACCTCGACGCGCACGCCGGCCGCCGCCGTCGGGCTGAGCCCAGCGCGGAATCGATCGAGGAGATCCTCGACCATCTGGTTCATCCGCCGGGCGTTTCGCTGCACGCTCCCGATGGCGTTCTGCTGTTTGGGGTTGAGGTTGCCCATGAGCCCCTCGGCGAGGAGCTGGCACTGGCCGAGCACGACGGCCAGGGGGCTGCGCAGATCGTGGGAGAGCAGCGCCAAGAAGGTCTCTTGCAGCGACGCCAGATGTTCGGCTTGGGCGCGGGCCCGCGCCAGCTCACGTTGCCGCTCGACGGTGACCCGGTCGAGCTGGGTGACCCGCTGCCGGGCGAGGCCGAGCACCCGCGCGTCCGCCCAGACGCGCGCCCACAGCGCGCCGAGCCCGGCGAGGACAGCGTCGGAGACCGCGTCCGCGCCATCAAACCGCAGCAGCAACGACGGGCACGGCGCGACGTTCGCGCGCAACACCACACCCTCGGGCGCACGACGCCAGCTCGTCTGCGGCTCGTCTTCGCCGGTGTCCGGCCAAGGCCCCGTCACGCCAACGCCCGCGACGATCTGGACGTCACCGAGGCGTGCCCGCGCCTCTGTCAACCCGGGCAGGCGCCCGAGGCGCTCCACGAGGCGCGTGAGCGCGGCGCGGGGGTCGTCACCCAGCCGAACCTCACCGATCTCGTTCAAGATCGCGACCACAGACCCCAAGCTCGCCTCGCCTGCCGCGCTCATGCTCACCCCTTTCCAACACCAGCCCATTCTTGGTCATTGTGGCACGCCAACCGCCGGCGCGAGCACGAGAGGATGCGGAAGGCTCCAAAAACAGAGCGGGCCTGAACCCACGAAGGATTCAGGCCCGAGGCTCGCCGCGAGGGCGGGTCACTCCATGATGCGGAACCGGAAGAACGTCTCGCCAATGATGACCTCTTCTCCACCGAACAAGCGGCGCTCGGTGATCAGCTCACCGTTCACCAGCGAGCCGTTCGAAGACTTGTTGTCTTCGATGTAGAAGTTGTCGCCACGGCGGAAGATCTTGCAGTGGTACCGCGACACCTTGGAGTCGTTCTTGATCTGGAAGTCGTTGTCGCGACCCCGGCCGATCGTGAACTCTTCGTTGGTGAGCGGGTGCATGGACTCTTCAGCGGTGCCCTCTTGGTAGATGAGCAACGCGCGGCGCTGCCCGCCGGCGCCCGGCGCGGCTGGCGCGGGCTCCTTGGGGCCGTCATCGAAGCCGAGGTCGTCTTGGGAGGCGTCTTCGCCGCCGCCGGTGAAGTCGAGCTGCTCCTCGCTGTCGTCGTTGATGAGGTCGATGTCGCCCTCACCGCCGCCGTCGAAGCCGATCTCGATCTCACCGTCGCCCATCTCAGAGCTGCCGGCGTCTGGGACCTCAATGCTGATCTCCTCGTCTTCGTCCCCAGCGGGGATCTGGACGGCGGGCTCAGGGGTGTCAAACACACCAGAGAGGTCCTCACGCATCCCCGCGGTGGAGATGCGGATGTCGTCGGACTCATCCACGCTCGGGCCGGCGTCCACGGAGTGCTCCGCGTCGTCGAAGGCCTGGCTGAGATCCGGCTCCGAAGAGTGGGCCTGGTCCGCTTCCGGCTCAGGCGTCTCCTCGGAGCGCCCCGTAGGGTGGCCGGCGGCGACAGCCAGGGTCTCCCAACGGTCAAGGGCGTCCGTGAACACGCTCAGATCGGCGTTGAGCGCGCTGATGCGCTGGTCGGCCGCGGCGAGGTCGTCCTTGAACCGAGAGGACTCCTGCTCGAACTCCTCATCGGAGAGCTCGCCGATGATCTTGCGGAGCTCAAGCTCCTCCATCTCAATGGTCGCGCTGCGCGTGCGCTCGGTGATCGTGTCGATCTCGACACGAAGCTCCAACGCGACCTCTTCGAGCTCGGGGACGAGGGGACGGATCAGTTCACCCTCTTCCTGAGAGCGCGCTTCGTTCTTCTCGACGACACGGTCGATCGTCGCTTGCGAGAACTTGCCCTGCTGCGCCACCGCCTTGTCGATGAAGCTACGGAAGCTGGCGTAGTTGTCCAGATGCTGGTTGAAGACCTTAAGAAGTTCAGCCTTTTCCATGGTGGTGTGACGACTCCGGACCATGTGAGGACGACGAGGGACGACGAGTTCAGCCCAACGGCGAGAGTGCCAGAGGATACCCGATCGCGGTGAAGGGAGGAGGTCCGAACCTGTTTAGTGGATCCGCACCTATGAAGTCAAGGCCCGAGGCCCAGACAGCGACGTTTCGGCGATGGAAGGCCCGCGAGATCGCAAAACCGGGGCGCGGCGAGCGCAAAGAAGATTGACCGACGAGCCATCTCCCTCGATCCTCGCGGCGCGATCGGCGCACATCGCGTCGAGGCGCCCGCTCAGAGGTAGTCCGATCGGCGCTCCAGGTTGTCGAAGCGGGTGTACTGGCCGTGAAAGTACAGCTCCGCGGTGCCCGTAGGGCCGTTTCGTTGTTTGGCGATGATGATCTCCGCGACGTCCTTCTTCTCTTCTTCGATGTCGGGGTTGTAGTACCCGTCGCGGTAGATGAACATGATGATGTCGGCGTCTTGCTCGATCGCGCCCGACTCACGAAGGTCGGAGATCATCGGGCGCTTGTCGGCGCGGGACTCGACGCTGCGGTTGAGCTGAGAGAGCGCCATCACCGGCACCGCCATCTCTTTGGCCAGGCCCTTAAGCCCCCGGGAGATGGTGGAGATCTGCTGCTCCCGGGGCTGGTTCGCCGGGCCGCCGGAGCCCATGAGCTGCAGGTAGTCGATGACGATGAAGTCGAGGCGGCCGTGCTCGGCCTTGAGGCGGCGCGCGCGGCTGCGGAGCTGGGTGATGGTGATGCCCGGCGTGTCGTCGATCCACAACGGCGCGTGGTAGAGCCGCTCCGAGGCCTCCTCCAGCCGTGGCCAGTCCTCGTTGCGGCTGAGCATGCCGGTGCGAACCTTGCCCGCGTCCACCCGCGCCTCGGCGCACAACATGCGGGTGGCGAGCTGGCCTTTGCTCATCTCTAAGGAGAAGATCGCGACCCCCTTCCCCGCCTTCACCGCGACGTTCTGGGCGATGTTCAGGGCCAAGGCCGTCTTTCCCATGGCCGGGCGGGCGGCGAGGATGAGCAGGTCGGAGGCGTGAAGGCCCGCGAGCATCCGGTCGAGCTCGGTGAACCCCGTCGGGGTGCCGCTCACCTCGCCCCGGTTCTCGGAGAGCTTCTCTAAGCGCAGCCACTCCTCGTCGATCACCTCGCCGAGCCGGCTCCAGTCGCGCTGGCTGCCTTGTTGAGAGACCTCAAAGACGCTGCGCTCGGCGAAGTCCAGAAGCTCCGTCAGCTCATCTTGGCCCTCGTAGACCTTGCGGCTGATCTCGCCTGAGGCGAGGAGCAGGCGCCGCCGCACGGCCTTCTCGCGCACGATGCGGGCGTAGTAGTCGAGGTGCTCCGTCGTGGGCACCTGCTCGGGCAAGGAGGTCGCGTAGGCGACCCCACCAAACTCATCGGGGTTCGGCGAGCTGAGCACATGGTCGGCGAGGCCGAGCACGTCGATGGGCTCGTTCTTGTTCGCCCGGTCGATGAGCAGGCGGAAGATCTTGGCGTGGGCCTCGCTGTAGAAGTCCTCCGGGGCCACGATCTCGGCCAGGGCTGGCACCTGGGAGAAGTCGAGGAGCAGGCCGCCGAGCACGGCGCGCTCGGCCTCAAGCGACTGCGGGAACTGACGCCCTTCCATCTCTGACACCGCCGCGCCCTCCAGCCGAG
>JBEAVX010000836.1:0-3037 GCA_041160755.1 Pseudomonadota bacterium | reverse complement strand
TAGTTCGCCTCGGTGGGGTGGCTCATCTTACCCCGCCGCCCGCTCGCCCACCGCACCCCGCCGCGCGACGTGGCTTAGCGGTGCATGACCCCGAACCTGCTCCTCCTCGTGAACGCCGCGGCCACCTGGTTCATGGTGGGGCTGATCTGGTTCGTGCAGATCGTGCATTACCCCTTGTTCAGCGCCGTCGGCGAGCGGGGGTACACGGCCTACCAGATTCAGCACATGAACCTCACCGGGGCCATCGTCGGGCCGCCGATGGTGATCGAGGCCATCACCGCCCTGTTGTTGGTGGTGAGCCCGCCGCCCCAGGCCGGGCGCTGGGAGCTGCCCCTGGGGCTCGCCTTGTTGGTGGTCATCTGGATCGCCACCGCCGCGTGGTCCGTGCCCCGACACGCCGTCTTGGCCCAAGGCTTCGACGCCGACGCGCACACGGCCCTGGTCGTGAGCAACTGGCTGCGCACGCTCCTCTGGACGGCCCGGGGCGGGCTCGTCGGCCTGTGCCTCTGGCGTGGGCTCAGCGCGTAGCCCCGCTCACTGGACGTAGCCCAAGGCCTCCAGCCGCCGACGCTCCTCATCGCTCAGGCGCACCTCGCTCGCTGTGGGGCCGGTCACGCGGACGGGGGCCCCTTCAGGCAAGGCCGAGAGGCGCAGAGCCCCGGCGGGATCATGGCGAAGCGGGGCGTCTGGGGGCACGACGGCGAAGCGCGCGGGGCTCTGGACGGGCTGGGGCAGGCGGCCCTCGGCGCCGATGAGCGCGGCGGGGCTGCGAAGGCTGCCGCTCGTCAGCTCCACCGGCGCGCCGAGCTGGGCGGTGAGCGCCGACATCAGCCGCGCCACGTCGTCCGGGCGGCTCGCGGCGGCCTCTTGGCGCTCGGCGGCGTCTAGGTACAGTCGTTGGGTGTTCGTCGTGAGGTCCCAGTCCAGGCGCAGGCCGCCCAAGGCGAGGCCGAGGAGGTTTGTGTCGAATCGGCTGGTGTCGGCGATCATCGGCCGCTCGGGCAGGTTCGGTGCCAGGGCGTTGGTCCCAGAGGACTCAAACGGCACGCCGACCAAGGCCGCTAAGGTGGACGCGATGTCGTGGGTGCCAACGGGGGTGTTGACCACGGTGACGGGCACCCCGGGCCCGGCGAGGATCCACGGCACATGGAGCTGCTCGGGGTGCAGGGTGTGGGCGTGGCCCCAGCCGCCGCGCTCGCCGAGCTCCTCGCCATGATCGGCGGTGACGGCGATGATCGGGCTCCGACCGGCGGCGGCGAAGGCGGCGAACAGTCGGCCGAGCTGGTCATCGACGTAGCGCAGCTCCTCGTCGTACTGGGCGATCTGGTGGGCCATCTGGGCGTCGGAGATCGGGCGCTTGAGGCTGTGGGCGTAAGATTTGTACCGGGCGTCGCCCTTCTCCGGCGCGCGGTCAAACATCGTGTCGTAGGGGCTGGGCGCGGTGTAGGGGTAATGCACGTCGTAGAGGTGCAAGAACAGGAACACCGGCTGGTTCGGGTGCTGGGCCACGAAGTTGAGCGAGGTGGTGACCAGCTCTTCAGCGATGACCTCTCCCTTGAGGTTCTGCTTCTCGTCGTGAATGCCGAAGTCCTCAAAGAAGGTGAAGCCCCGATCAAAGCCGTAGCGGGCGCTCACGAACAGGCTGGAGACGACGCCGCCGGTGATCCAGCCCGCCGCGCCCAAGGCGGCCTGGAGGGTGGGGGTGCCCTCGGCGAGCCGGGCGCCGTCGTCCACCACGCCGTGCTCCAGAGGCAGGCGGCCGGTGAGCAGCGTCGTGTGGGTGGGCAAGGTCCAGGGCGAAGGCGAGCGGGCCTGGGTGAAGCGCGCGCCGCGAGCGGCCAAGGCGTCCAGCGTGGGCGTGGTGGGCCGATCGTAGCCGTAGGCGCCGACGTGGTCCGCGCGTAGGGTGTCGATGGAGATGAGGATCACGTCCGGCCGATCGCCGCCGGCGGGCAGGGTGATCTCGGGCGCGCCGCAGGCGGTCAGCGCGAGGAGGGCGAGGGGAGGGGGCATCGCCGAGAGGTAACGTGTCGGCGCGTGGCCTGGGCGGCGCCTGTGCTACCCTCCTTGGCCCAAGGTGCAGGAGGATCCGTGCGGTACGATCTGGTGTTTGAGGGCGGCGCGGCGAAGGGCATGATCTTCGCGGGCGCCATGGCGGAGCTTGAGGCCCAGGGGCACAGCTTCGGGCGCCTGTTGGGCACTTCAGCGGGCTCGGTCACCGCGGCCTTGTTGGCCTCGGGCGCCGGGTCCTCGGGCCTGCTCGCCGCCTTGGCCGAGAAGCGCGGGGATCAGTCCGTGTTTGAGACCTTCATGGCCACCCCGGCGGCGTTCACCGAGGAGGAGCTGCAGCGGAGCGCCCTGCGGGGGCTGCTCGCCGAGCTGAACCTCCCCTTCGTCGGCGACGCCTTGGAGGCGAAGGTCGACGATGCCATCGTCCGGGCCTTGATGTCCCGCCCGTTCTTCCGCTCGATGTTCTCCTTCGTCGAGCTCGGCGGCTGGTACGCCTCACACCGCGTCGTCGAGTGGATGACCGAGCGCCTCGACGCCGGGCAGGTGAACGGGCGGCCGGTGAAGATGGGCAAGCTCACCTTGGGCCAGATGTACGGCGAGACCGGCGTAGACCTCAGCATCGTCGCGACGGACACCACGAATGCTGAGCTGCTGATCCTCAACCACCGCACGGCGCCGGACGTGCCCGTGGTGAGCGCGGTGCACATGTCGATGAGCATCCCGCTCTTGTGGCAAGAGGTCGTGTGGCGCAAGGAGTGGGGGCGCTACCGGGGCGAGGACCTCACCGGGGCGACGGTGATCGACGGCGGCGTGCTCTCCAACTTCCCCTTGGAGCTCTTCGTGAGCGACGAGCCCCAGGTGGTCGCGCTGATGGGCCCCCAAGACTCCGATGACGTGCTCGGCCTGCTCATCGACGAGGAGCTGCCCGTGCCTGGCCTCGCCCCGGCGGCGGCGGCCGAGGAGCCCAAGGGCCCCGACCTCGGCCAGCGCCGCACGGCGGATCGCCTCAAGCGCCTCATCGCCACGG
>JBEAVX010000833.1:0-3220 GCA_041160755.1 Pseudomonadota bacterium | reverse complement strand
TTCGCCGTCCACCCCCGCGCCGTCCGCGGTGGCCGTGAGGCACAGGCCCAAGGCCCGCAGGTGCTCCAGGAGCGTCCACGGGCGCCAGGCCAGAGGCTCACCGTCGGGCAACAGCACGAGCAGATCGGCGCCGAACCCGGCGAAGATCACCTCGTAGACGTTGTCTCCGACGTTGACGGAGAGGGTGTTGGCGGCGGCGGTCACGGGCTACTCCTCACGCACCCGGGTGGCGGTGAAGCTGTAGGTGGTGATGGCGGTGCCGCCCGCGTCCATGCCGAAGCTCTTGCCCTCGACAAAACAGTCGTCGAAGGAGTAGGTGCGGGTGGGGCTGTCCACCATGCCCTTGTCCTTCTTGAGCGAGGCGACGAGCTGGAACGCGGCGCGCTCGTCGAGGGCCTTGTCGAGCCCGGCGGCGTGAGAGCGCACAGAGAGCTCGCCGAGCACGGTGCGTAAGCCGAAGCTCACGTCTACGCGCTCATCCGAGCCGATGGCGCGCACGTCCTCACGCTCGGTGACGACGCGGAAGGTGATGGACTGCAGCCCCTCGACGGGCTCGCCGTCCACGAGGATGCTGCTGCGGTTCGCAGAGAAGACGCTGGGCATGGGTCAAGTCCTCCAGGTACGGGCCGATCAGGCCTGGACCAGCACGGTGGCGTAGATGTAGTCGATGGCGCGAACGGGGCGGACGGCCATGTCCACCCGCACGATGCCTTGGGCGAAGTCGGCTTGGGACGAATAAACGTCCACCTTGAAGGCCGGGTCGGTGCCGTCGGTGGAGGGCACCAGCGCGCCGTCTTTCTCCATCTGCAGGAGCAGCTCGGCGAGCTTCTGCTTGAGCGCGGCGCGGCCGTCGGCGGTGTTGAGACGCCCGATGAACAGATCGCCGATCATCTTCACGCCGCGAACGGCCCGGTCGGCGACGCGGCGCACGTTGATCTGGTCGCCGTCGGTGGTGATGCCCTTCACGACGATGACCCCGCGGCCACGCTCCTTCACGACGGGGAGCACGAAGGTGCGCAAGAGCGTCTGCTGGGCCTCGATGCCCAAGGCGGAGGAGAGCTTGGGCACGCCGGAGATGGTCTTGAAGGTGGGGGAGTGGAAGTAGCTCAGCCCGCCGACACGACCGGCGACGGCGCCCACACAGCCATGCGGCGCGACGAGCACGAAGCGGTCGGAGACGAGGGACTGGGCGAGCTCACCCGCTTGCTCCGACGTGGCGCTCGGCGCGACCTGACCGAAGCCGACGCGGCCCTTGCTGTCGGCGGCCATGACCTCACTGTGCGCGATGACCGCGCTGTAGATGCGGGCGATCTTGTCGGGCTTGGAGAAGTCTTGGGGCGCGGCGAGCACCATGTCGACGTCGCCTTCTTCCTTCAGGGCGTCGATGGCGTCGCGGTACTCGGTGAGCCCGGCGTCGGTGCCGCCGCTGAGCGTGGCCGAGCCCGCCACAGGCCAGCCGCCGACCTCGACGGTGACGTCCTCCAGCTCATCCAAGGCGTCCACGATGTCCCAGGCGGACGTCGCGAGGTTCACGTCGGTCAGCTCGGCGAGGGTCACCAGGCCACGTTTGACGACGATGTCCGCCGCCGCCGAGGTGCCGGTGACCTTCACGTTCACCGTCGCCGCGCTGACCACGGTGATCTTCACGATCTCCGTCGTCTTGTCGTCGATGATGAGCTTGAGGCTCGCCGTGCCCGCGGCGGAGAGATCCGTGCCCGAGCCGCCCGTGGTGACCAAGGCGAGGGGGCGGGAGCTCTCGGCCTGCACGAGGGAGCTGCGGGCGGTGAGCACGGCGCCGATGTAGCGGGGGTGGCCGGGCAGGATGTGCAGGTTCTGGTGTTTCTCGGGGTCGTCCTCGCCAGGGCGCTGCACGGCCAGATCGACGCCCGTCACCACGGCGCCCTTCTTGCGCTGGCTCAGCTCGACCTTGAGGCCGTTGGACCACACCCCGGCGGCGCGGGCGGTGAGCTTGATCCGCTCGTTCGTGCCGTCGCCGAGCCCGCCAGAGGCGCTCGACGCCGAGGAGGCGTCCACGGGGGAGACGACGAGCTCAAACACGCCGTTCTCAAGGGCCTGCCGCGCCTCGGGCAAGGACCACGCGCTGCCAGGGCCGAAGAGCTCGACGAAGCGGCTCCACGAGGCGGCGCGCTGCACGCCACCCCCGCGCTCGACCACGCCGACGAGCCCGAGCACCCCTGAGGGCGAGAGCTGCTGCGGGACGACCTCCTTGACGACGGTGACCTGTACTCCGGGGATGATGCGTGCCATGGTGTCTTTCCTTAGGCTGGGAGCGAAGAGGGAGAGAGGGGGACGAGCCGCTCAATCAGCGGGTGGTGTCGAAGAGGGTGAGGTCGGCGGTTTGGGTGACCACAAAGATCGAGGCGGTGCCGATGCTCGCCTCACCCTTCATCGCCAAGGCGACGTTGTAGGTGCCCGCCGGGAGCGCCGTGACCTGGGTGAAGCTGATCGGAAGGGTCGTCTTGGTCGCGGCGGTCTTCACGAGCGCGCCGATGCCGACGCCGTCATCGCCGAACTTCGCGGCGGCGGCGAGCAGCTTGTAGTACGTCGTGGGGTCGATCTGCGTGGCGTCAGAGGTCGTGGTGGAGCGGGTGATCGCGCCTGAAGCCGACTCGGTCGCCGTCGCAGTGCTCGGCACAAAAGGCACCGCCACCCGGCTCGTGGTGGCCTGGGCGACGAAGGCGAAGGCCGCGCTCGCCGCGTCGGCGAGGCCGATGTTCGCCGTGGCCGTGACGAGGGACGTCTCGCTGAGCGTGATCGTCGCCGAGACGCCGATCGTCGAGAAGCTCGTCTTGCTGTAGGACTGCCCGGCGCTCAGCTGCGCGATGGCGAACGTGGCGCCGCCGCCACCGCCGCCGCCAGACACCGCGCCGTTGATCTTGCCCTTCACGGTGAGGTCGCCGCTGATGGTCAGGTTGCCGTCGATGGCGCCGCCTTTGGCGGACAGCGCCGTGGCGGCCAGATCCTCGACGTCGCTCAGGCGTTTGCCGAGCAGCCGGTCGCCGAGCTTGATCTCGTCGGCGTTGAGCCGCTTGATGTTGAGGGTCGCGTCCGCCGCGATGGCGTCCCCGGTGAGCTTCGGGCCCTTGAGCCCGCCGGTGTGATCGTGCTCAGCGAGATCCTGGCGCCCACGCTGCTGAATCTCGTTCCAGTCGTCGGCGGCGATGAAGTCGCCAGCCACGCGCTTGATGTAGGGATCGTA
>JBEAVX010000829.1:0-8846 GCA_041160755.1 Pseudomonadota bacterium | reverse complement strand
GTCATGCTCTGGGCCTCGTCCAAGAGCTCCCGGGCCCTCGCGCGGCCTCGCGCGCCCTCAAGCCAGTCCGTGAGCGCCGCCGCCAGCGCCGCGCCGTCCGCGTAGCGGGCCTCGGGATCGTGGCGCATCGCCCGCTGCCAGATCAGCCCGAGCTCCTCCGGCGCCACGGGGCTCGGCGGGGCGACGGGGGCCCCAGCGCGCACGGCGCTGAGCACCTCGCGGGTGGTGCCGACATAGGGCGCCCGGCCATACAGCGCGGCGTAGAGCGTCGCGCCGAGCGCCCAGACGTCGGTGCGCGGGCCGTGCTGGTGCACATCTCCCCTCGCCTGCTCCGGCGCCATGAACACCGGCGTCCCGGCGATGGCCCCCATCACCGTGCGGGCGCTCGCCGGGAGGTCAAGGCCGCGCGCATCAGGCGATCCAAGCCCGTCGAGCCCGAGCTCCCCCATCGGCTCACGCAGGGCCCGGGCGAGGCCCCAGTCGATGACGTAGACCTGGCCATATGACCCGACCATGATGTTGTCGGGCTTGAGATCCCGGTGAATCACGCCTTGGCTGTGGGCGAAGCCGACGGCCTCACACACCGCACGAATCACCTCGACGACACGACGTAGGCTGACGCCGCCGTGCTCCTCGGGGAGCGGACCTTCGGGGCGATCGGCGTGAAACCGACGAAGCAGGGCCGCGAAGCTCTCGCCCTTGACCTCGGCCATGGAGATCGCCCAGCCCTCGTCGTTCGGCAGGCGGCAGAGCTCGTAGACCGGCACGATCCCCGGGTGCTGAAGCTGGGCGATGATCTGCGCTTCTCTCAAAAAACGGGTGATCATCCCGGCGTTCTGGCGTTGGTCGGGGCGGAGCACCTTCATCGCGATGATGCGGCCCAAGGAGCGGTCGAGCACCCGGCGCACCTCTCCGGCGCCGCCTCGACCGAGCACGCCAAGAGGCAGGTGGCGGGCCTCCGGCGAGCGCGGCGCCAAGGCCGCGAGCTGGTCCTGGGGGCTCGTGAGGGGCATCCAGGCGGGATCTGGCGCGGGCAACGCCGCGAGGTCCATCAGCGCGGTGCCGTCGAGGGATTCCTCAGACACGTCCACGGTGGCCTTCGGCCTGTCTGCGCCGACGTCGATGTCCTGGGGGTCATCCACGTTCGCGAGCATACCCGATGGCGCTCCAAGTGGCCCAATCGGCGAGAAGATCCGCGCGCGCCTCGCCCGCGTCATGCCTGCGACCCGCCCGTCCTCATGCTAAGGTGGGTGGAATCGCCCAACGCCGCTCGCCTGTGGAGAACCTGATGCGCGTCATGGTCACCTACCCGCCCCTCAAAGGGAAGGGCAGCCCGATGTTGACCCAAAATCGCCAGTTTCAGTGGTTCCACGAGCCATCGTACCTGTACCCCTGCGTCCCGGCCTCGGCGGCGACCTTGCTGCAGTCCTTGGGCCACGAGGTCCTGTGGAACGACTGCATCGCCGAACAAAAGGACATGAGCCAGTTTCTGCGGCTCCTGCGCGACTTTAAGCCTGAGCTCGTCGCCATGGAGACGAAGTCCCCGGTGGTGCGCCAACACTGGGCGCTCACGGAGATGATCAAGGCTGAGGTGCCCGGCGTGAAGGTCGTGCTCTTCGGCGACCACATCTCCGGCAACCCCACGGAGACGATGGAGAAGAGCCAGGTCGATTACTGCATCACCGGCGGTGACTACGACTTCTCTCTGGAGAGCCTCGTCAACCACATCACCAAGGGCGACGCGCTAGACGGCGGCTTCTACTACCGCAACAGCGACGGCACCCACGGCACCACGGGCCCCTACAAAGGCACGCGCTCCTTAGAGGAGCTGCCGTACATGGACCGCCACCTCACGAACGCCCACCTCTACTTCGAGAAGTGGAAGAAGCGCCTGCCCTTTCTGTGGACGATGGCCGGCCGCGACTGCCCCTACGGCAAGTGTACGTTCTGCTCGTGGACGGTCACCTACCCCCGGTTCAACACCGTGAGCCCTGAGCATCTCTGCAACGAGATGGACATGCTCATCAGCAAACACGGCGCCCGGGAGATCTTCGACGACACCGGTGCTCTGCCCGGCGGCAACTGGCTCAACCGCCTGTGCACGGAGATGATCGACCGCAAGATCAACGAGAAGGTCATCTTCGACTGCAACTTCCGGTTTGACTACTTCACCGAAAAGAACGTGCAGCTCATGAAGAAGGCGGGCTTCCGCAAGCTCATCTTGGGCATCGAGTCGGCCTCTGAGCGCACCATCGACATCCTCGACAAAGACCTCACCCGCGAGGTCATCATCGAGGGCTGCCGCATGGCCTCGGCCGCCGGGCTCCAGCCCCACCTCACGATGATGGTGGGCTACCCCTGGGAGACGAAGGAGGACGCCTACGAGACGCTCAAGCTCGCGCGTTACCTGATGCACAACGGCCTCGCCCACCACCTCCAGGCCACCGTCGTCATGCCTTACCCCGGCACGCCGCTGTTCCGGCTGTGCCAAGAGAACGGCTGGATTCGGTTCGATGAGACCGAGTACGAGCGCTACGACATGACCGAGCCGGTCTGTGTGCTCACCGACATGAACCAGGAGGAGGTGGTGCAGATGGCGGGGCAGTTCTACAAGCTCTACCTGCACCCCAAGTTCTTGGCGCACCAGCTCCAGCACCTCAACTCGCTGGAAGATCTCGACTACATGACGCGCGGCGCCAAGGCGATCTGGGGCCACATCAAGGATTTCGCCAAGATCCGCTCTTGGGATGGGGTCCCCGCCCAAGCGAAGTGAGGCCGCTTGAGGTAAAACCGATGGATGCCAAGCAACCATCGTGTCGGGATCCTCACCGGCGGCGGCGACGCCCCGGGCCTCAACGCCGTCATCCGCGCCTTCGTGAAGCGCGCCGTGGGCCAGCTCCGCTGGTCTGTGGTGGGCGTTGAGGACTCGCTCAACGGCCTCATGGAGAGCCGCTACCGTGTGGCCGAGCTGACGCCGCAGTCTTGCGCGGGCCTGCTCAACCGCGGCGGCACGGTGCTCGGCACCACCAACCGGGGCGACCCCTTCGCGTATGGCCCCGACAAGCTGAACATGTCCGACCGCATCGTCTCGGCGATGCAGGATCTCGACCTAGAGGGCCTCGTCGTCATCGGCGGCGACGGCAGCCAGCGCATCGCCCACCGGCTGATGACCGAGCACGGCGTGAAGGTCCTGGGCGTGCCCAAGACCATCGACAACGACCTCTCGGCGACGGACATGACCTTCGGCTTTGAGTCCGCCGTCGCCGTGGCCACCGACGCCCTGGACCGCCTGCACACCACCGCCGAGAGCCACGACCGGGTGATGATCCTGGAGGTCATGGGCCGAGACGCCGGGCACATCGCGCTGCACGCCGGGCTCGCCGGGGGCGCGGACTGCATCATCCTCCCCGAGATCCCCTACGACATCCAGCGCATCGTCCGCAAGATCGACAAGCGCCGCGCCGTGGGCCGCCTGTTCACCCTCATCGTCGTCGCAGAAGGCGCGCGCTGCGCTGAGGCCACGGCTGGGGAGGGCCTGCACGGCGAGGCCCACAGCCGCATTCACACCGGCGGGCCCGCCCTGCAGCTCGCCCACCAGCTCGTCGCCCGCCGTGACGTCGACGTGCGGGTGACCGTGCTCGGCCACCTCCAGCGCGGGGGCTCCCCTGTCGCCGCCGACCGCATCCTCGCCACCCGCTTCGGCGTCGCGGCCGTGGACCTCATCGAGGCCGGGCGCTGGGGCGAGATCACCGTGCTGCGTAACAACGAGGTGATCGGCGTGCCCATCGCCGAGGCCATCTCGATCTACCGCCAGGTCGATGTGAACGGTGAGCTGGTGAAGGTGGCCCGGGCGGTGGGCGTGGAGCTTGGCGGCTGAGCTTGGCGGCGGACGCGCCGCTCAGGCCGAGGGGTTCGCCAACAGCCGCCCGTAACGCACGAGCTCTTGGCCGAGGACCGCGAGCTCCTTCGTGAGCTCGGCGTCAAACTCGCCGGTGGCGGCGCGCTCGCTGGCCCGGGGGATCGACACCTGGGCGGGCAGCACCCAGGCGTTCATCCAGCGCACGACGTGGCGCAGGTGGTTGAGCGTGTTCATCGCCCCGGCGTCGCCCTTCGCGGTGGCGACCACGGCGACGAGCTTGTTGCGCAGGGCGTCCTCTTCCAGCAGATCCAGGGCGTTCTTGAGCACGCCGGAGAAGGCGCCGTGGTACTCGGGGCTGCCGATGAGGATGGCGTTGGCGGAGGCGACCTCGGCCCGGAAGGTGTTGACGGCCTCGCCGTAGTCGCCCCGGCGGCCGTCGCAGAACGGCAAGCTGGAGAGCGCTTGAGAGGGCCAGCGCACCTCGGCGCCGGCGGCTTGGGCGGCGTCGAGCGCGGTGTTCATCGCGAGGCGGGTGCTGGAGGGCTCACGAACAGAGCCACACAAGGCGAGCACGATCATCGGTCACACTCCGAGGAGAAGGAGCGCGCTTATAACCCTCACCAGGCGGCGGTGCGCAGGCGCAGGGGCTCTGTGACCTGATCCTGATGCGCGACAGCCACGGCGACGTGCTCGGCCCCCTGAGACAGCAGAGTGCGCCGGGCCTCGGAGAGCGCCAGCGCCGGGGTGTTGTTCTTCTCGCTCAAGTGGGCGAGCACGAGATGTTTGAGGCGCTCGGAGGTGACCTTGCTCAACAGCTCACCGGCCTGCTGGTTCGAGAGGTGGCCGTGGTTCGACTTGATGCGCTGCTTGAGGGACCAGGGGTAGTTCGGGTTGTTCAACAGCGTGTCGACGTCGTGGTTGAACTCCAAGACCAAGGCGTCGAGCGCCTGGAGCTTGCCCTCGACCAAGGCCGTGGAGCGGCCCAAGTCGGTCGCGACAGCCACGGCCACGTCGCCGATGGCCAGGCGGAAGGCGACGGGATCGTTCACGTCATGGGGGATCGAGAACGGATCGACCTCGACGTGGCGCAGGCGGAACGGCTTGCCGGCCTCAAACACCTCGACGGCTTCAGGAAGGCAGGCGTCGGGGCAGCCCTCCAAGGTGCCTTCAGTCATGTAGAACGGCACATACTTGCCGCTGTTCCGCTGGCGAAGGCGCTCACACAAGACCTTGGCGGCGCCGACGTGGTCGGTGTGCTCATGGGTGATGAGCACGGCGTCGATGGGCGCGGCGGTGAGCCCGGCGTCGTCCAGGCGCTTCATGATCATCTTCGTCGAGAGCCCACAGTCGATCAAGACCCCGACGCTGCCGTCTCCGATGTAGGTGCAGTTGCCGCCTGAGCCAGAGGCCAAGACAGCCACGGTCACGTCACGGTCGAAGAGGGTCGTCATCACAAGCTCCGATTGGGCGGGTGATGTGGGCTCACCTCGCCCCCCGAGAGTAACCGTGGGCCCAACGGGGGCTGTTGCGTGGGGCTGTCCGCCCTGACCAAAAATGGCCCCGTAGACCCCGCTGAGGGCACATGGCCAGAAGTTGACCGGACACTTTCTGGTGTGGGCCCGCGCGGGCAGCGGCGATCGAGGCGGTCACTCGCTCGGCGGCGGGGTGATCGGCGAGGAGAGCTCAAGGCCCGGGGGCAGCTCAAGGCCGGGCGGGAGCTCCAGCGCGGGGGGCGTCTCGACGACGGGCTCTTTGTCGGTGAGCGCCGTCGCGGGCACCCAGCCGAAGTCGATGCCTTTGCGCACCCGCACCTGGGCGCCGTCGCGCAGCACGACCTCGACCTTGTCGTTCACCTCCAGGCTGCGCACCGGGGCGTTCGGGGTGACCGTCTCCGGCCAACGCACCAGCTCCGTGGCGTTCACGACCCAGGCGTCTTCAGCGAAGGCGAGGTTGATGAAGGTCAAGAAGAGCAGCGCGAGCATCGGTTCGGCCTCCGAGGGGTCGCCCAGGGTAACCCACCGAGCGCGCCCGCGCCGCGTCGCGGAGGATCCGGGTTAGGCTCAACCCGTGGAGACCCTCGCCCAGCTCGGCCAGTTCGGGATGTTCACCCTCCGGGTGTGCTGGCGGCTCATCGTGGGCCCGCACAACCTCCCCGACCTGTTCCGCTTCATCTGGACGATCGTGACGCGCTGCTTCGCGCCGGTCGTCGCGGTCATCTTCCCGTTCGGGATGGTCGTCGCGCTCCAGGGCCTCACGATCTTCGCCCTGTTTGGCGCCGAGCGGCTGCTGGCCTCGTTGGTCTCGGTGACGGTCATCCGTGAGCTCTCCCCGGTGCTCAGCGCCGTGCTCGTCGCCGCCCAAGGAGGCTCGTCCGTCGCCGCCGAGCTCGGCGCGATGCGCATCAAGGAGGAGCTCGACGCCACCGAGGTCATGGGCGTAGACGGCCTCGCCTACCACGTCGTGCCCCGGGCCCTGGCCATCGTCATCGCCTGCCCGCTCCTGCACCTCGTCGGCTGTGTGGCTGGGGTTGGCGGCGCGTTCTTCACCGCGGTCGTGCTCAAGGGCGAGCGCGCGGGCATCTTCTGGGCCGAGCTGTTCTTCTTGACCGAGTTCTCCGACATCTGGGGCGGCTTCCTCAAGGCCCTGGTGTTCGGCAGCATCATCGGCCTCGTCTCCTGTTACCTCGGCTACACGACGACGGGCGGCGCCGCCGGGGTGGGGCTCGCGGTGAACCGCACGGTGGTGTGGACGGTGACGATCTTCATCGTGACCAACTACTTCTTGACCTCGGCCTTGTTCGGGGGGCTCGGGTGAGCTGGCTCGGCTCCATCGGCCGGTTTGGCCTGTTCTGCCTCGCCTTCTTCAGAGCCTCGGCGGGCCGCGCGCCACCTCTGGGGCTCACCGTCGAGCAGGCCTACCGCGTCGGCGTGCAGTCCATGCCGGTCTTGATGCTCATCTCGACCTTCATCGGCACGAACCTCTCGATCCAGGGCTACAACGCCTTCCAGCCCATCGGCGGCCAGGGCCTCGTGGGCATGTTCGTCGCCTTGGCCGGGGTGCGGGAGCTAGCGCCGATCATCTCGGCCTCGATCATCGCCGCGAAGGCCGGCACCGAGATGGCCTCGCAGATCGCGGTGATGCGGGTGCGGGACCAGATCGACGCCTTGGAGGTGATGGCGGTGAGCCCGCACTGGCTCCTGATCACGCCAAGGCTCCTGGGGATCGTCCTCGTGATGCCCCCCCTGACGATGTTGTCGACCTTTGTGATGGTCGCGGCGTCCTACGCCGCCGCGGTGTGGCAGCTCGACCTAAACGGCGCGACCTTCCTGGAGTTTCTCTTGCTGGCGTCCGCGCCGATGGATCTTTTGATCTCCATGGGCAAGGCGCTTTGTTTTGGGGCCCTGATCTGCATGATCTCCTGCTTTAACGGGTTCTTCAGTGAAGGCGGCGCCGAGGGCGTCGGCGCTGCCACCAACCGCGCCGTCGTGATGAGCGCCGTGTTGTGTGTCATCCTGAACTATTTCATCTCTGAGGCGGTCTACGGTTAGTCTGTCGTCTGCCAAGCTGAAGCGGGGAATCGAATGAGCGTAGAGGGCAAGACGAGCGGTGGAGACGGGAGCGAGAGCTGGTTTCGTGGCGTCGCGGACAGCATCTCGGACCTGCTCTCGGTCTTTGACGGGGAGGGCCGGTTCCTGTACGCGAACCCGGCCTGGCAGTCCACGATGGGCTACTCGCCGTCGTCGCTCTCTGGGCGGCACCGCGTCGAGCTGATTCACCCCGAGGACGCGCCGCGTTACCGGCGCCACGCCGAGATGGCGACGACCTTGGGGGGCCTCCCCCTCGATGAGCTGCAAGTGCGCCACCGCGACGGCTCTTGGCGGGTCATGGAGTCCAGCGGCCGGCTCCTGCGCGACGAGCGCGGGCGGCCTCTGCGTGAGGTGCTCATCTGGCGCGACATCACCGAGCGCCGCCGGGCCGAGATGCTCCTCTTGGACCAGAAACGCGCGCTGGAGGCCATGGCGAGCGGCGCGCCCTTGGAGGAGGTGCTGCACACCATCGCCCGGCTGCCGGAGTCCCGGCTCGACGGCGTGTTCTGCGCGATCTTTGGCCGCGACCACGCCGCGGGAAAGCTGCGCCTCTTGAGCGCCCCGACCTTGCCCACCGCCCTGGCGACGGCGCTCGCGGAGCTGCCGCTCGACGCGGGCTACGAGTCCTGGGGCAGCGGCGGCTTCCCCGTGAGCACCTTCCCCGGCGCGTCATTGCCCCGGGCGGTCATGCGGGTGCGTGAGGCGGCGATGCTCTCCGGCGTTCAGTCGGCGTGGTCTTGGCCGATCCGCCGAGGCCGTGAGGAGGCCATGGGCACCTTGGCGCTCTACGCGAGCCACACGATGCCGCTCTCCGCCGAGACCAAACACGTCGCCGAGACGGCGGTGGCCTTGGCGATGACCGCGCTCTCGGCGAGCCAGGCCGTCGCCGAGTCCTCCGCCGCGAACGAGCGGCTGATCAACGCCCTCACCTCGTCGCCGCTCATGGCGATCGAGTGGGACCGCGAGGGCAAGGTGCGTTTTTGGTCGGCCTTGGCCGAGCGCACCTTGGGCTGGCGCGCCCAGGACGCCATCGGGCGCCCGCTCAAAGAGCTCGGCATCTTCCCCAAAGAGGACGAGGAGCTCGTGCCGCGGGCGCTGGAGGGCCTGTTGGCGCGGGGTGAGCGTGTGGGCATGGTGACCGCACGGGTCGTCGGCCCCGACGGGCGTCCTCGCGCTGGGGAGTGGTACCTCTCCGCCCAGCCCGACGATCGTGGCGGCGTCGGCTCGGCCTTGGCTTTGGTCGTGGACGTCTCCCAGCGCCGCACCACCGACGAGGCCGGCGCCCAGGCCGACAAGCTCACGAGCCTCAGCCGCCTCGCCGGGGCCGTGGCCGAGCGTCTCGGCGGCGCGTTGAGCCTGAGCCTTCAGGCACTCGATCAGAGCCGGGCCCGCCTCGACGG
>JBEAVX010000784.1:0-4820 GCA_041160755.1 Pseudomonadota bacterium | reverse complement strand
CATCTTCTCAGGGCCGAGGTGGTGTTGGAGTTTGAGGCGAACCTCGTGCGTGGCCAAGGCGACGCCGCGATGCGGATCTACCGCCGCGAGCGCTGGACCTTCCGCAAAGACGCCGACGCGGTGAGCCCCGGCCCTGAGAAGATGTTGCGGCTCGTCTGCCCCGCCTGCGGCAACCCCGCCGAGACCGACGACGCCGGGGCCTGCCAGTCCTGCGGCGCCATTCGCCGGGACGGGCGCCTCCAGTGGCAGCTTGAGGCCCGCGAGGTCGTCGAGGAGCGCCCGGTGCGCCCCGTCGCGCTCACCTTGGGCGGCGGGGTCGAGGTCGGCACCGATCTCCCGACGGTCTACGCGAAGGATCTCCCCGAGGCCCGTGCGGCGCTCGGCCGTCGTCACCCCGAGCTGCGCCCCGCCGAGGTCATCGAGACCTTCACGGCGATCTTCCTGCGGGTGCAGCGCGCCTGGGCCACAGGCCGCTGGGAGGACGCGCGGCCCCACCTCACCGACCCTCTGTTCTCGGCCCACCGCCTGCAGCTCGCCCAGCACGCGGCCCAGGGCCTCAAGAACCACGTCGAGGACGTCAGCGTGCTCAACGTGACGGTGGTGAAGATCACCCACGACCCGTACTACGAGTCGATCACCGCGCGCATCGAGGCCCGGATGCGCGACTGGACGACCAACGCGGCGGGCCGCGTCGTCGGCGGCAGCGAAGCCAAACCCCGGATCTTCTCCGAGTACTGGACGTTTGTGCGCGCCCAAGGCCAGCCCTTCACCGAGCCCAACCCCGAGCTGTGCCCGAGCTGCTCAGCGCCGCTCGACCGGGTCAACGAGGGCGGCGTGTGCGGGTACTGCGGCACGAAGCTGAGCGCGGCGGAGCGGGCCTGGGTGCTCGGCGCGATCACCCAAGATGAGACCTACACCGGCTGAGGGAGCGATGGATGTCTGAGAAGGTGCGCACCCCGGGCTGGCGTCCGGTCGAGAAGCTTGAGATGCAGGGGGCGCCGGACCTCGCCGTGCCGCTGGCCGAGGCCCTGGCGGTCACAGGCCGTGAGGATCGCCTCACCCACGGCTTTCACACCTACCCGGCGGCCCTGCACCCGGACGCGGCGAAGCGGCTCTTGCAGCTCGTCGGCGGGATCTCCGTGTGGGATCCGTTCTGCGGCGGCGGCACCGTCGTCGTCGAGGCCATGACGCTCGGTCGCCGCGCTGTGGGCTCCGACGTGAACCCCGTCGCCGTGCTCGTGGCCCATGCGCGCAGCCAGATCTTGCCTCTGGAGATCATCTCCCGGATGCGATCCTGGGGCCGTCGCATCGCCGAGAGCGCCAAGGAGTACCCCGACCTGCCCCGAGACGCCGCCGTGCGTGAGGTGGCGCCGTACTACGAGGAGCACGTCGCCCGCGAGCTGGAGGGCATCCGCGTGGGCATCAAGGGCGCGCCGCAAGAGGTGCAAGAGCTGCTCATCTTCGCGTTGTCGAGCATCTTGGTGAAGGTCTCGATGCGCGAGAGCGACACCCGCCAGGCCAAGGTCTCCCGGCATCGGCCTGAAGAGACCACGGCGATCCTGTTCCACAAGAAGGTGCGTGAGCTGGGCCGCCGCCTGGAGGACCTCGCCGCCGCCGTGCCGCCGACCACCCCCGCCGCCGAGGTCAAGGTCGCCGACTGCCGCCGCACCCACCCCTCGCGCACCGTAGACGCCGTCGTCACCTCCCCGCCCTACCCCGCCGTCTACGACTACGTCCCGCTCCAGACCCTACGCACGGCCTGGCTCGGCTTAGACGACGGCGAGGCCCGCCGCGCGGAGATCGGCCCGCGCCGCGCCTTCTCCGCCGACCGCGCCCGGGCCTGGAAGACCTGGCAAGAAGACACCGAGGCCTGGCTCAGCCAGGTGGCGAAGGCGCTGAACCCCGGCGGCCGGGCGGCCATCGTCATCGGCGACGGCGTGGCCCTGGATCGCCCCGTAGACGCTCTGGGCACCATCGAGCGCCTCGGCGCCAAGGTGAAGCTCCACCCCATCGCCCGCGCCAGCGGGGATCGCAGCGATCTCGGCGCCAAGGCCGTGCGCCGGGAGCACATCTTGCTCTTGGAGCGCCGGTGAGCGACGACGAGACCCCTCTGGGCGCCCTGCGCGCCGAGGTCCGCGCGTTCAACGAGGCGCGGGACTGGGGGCGTTACCACAACCCCCGAAACCTCGCCATGGCGCTCTCGGTCGAGGCCGGTGAGCTTCTGGAGCTCTACCTGTGGTGTGAAGACGACGGCCCCCAGCCCGCCGTGGCCTCCAGGCAGCCCAAGGTCAGCGAAGAGCTCGCCGACGTGCTCATCTGCCTGATGAACCTCGCCGAGCACGCCGGGGTGGATCTCAGCGCCGCCGTCACCGCCAAGCTCAAGAAGAACGCCGAAAAATACCCCGTCGCCCGCGCCCGAGGGCGCATGGAGAAGTGGGACGAGCTGTGATCGCCGGGGACCGGGCCGCGCCGCGGCTCAGTTCAGCGTGAGGGGATCCGCCAGGGTGAACGGCGCGATCTCGGCGTCGAAGCGGTCGCCCTCGTCGGTGACCATCTGGTAGGTGCCGTGCATGGTGCCCATGGACGTGGGCATCGGGCAGGCCGAGGTGTAGGTGTGGCGCTCGCCGGGCATCAGGCGCGGCTGCTGCCCCACGACGCCGAGGCCCTTCACGTTCTGCTGGCGGCCCGTGGCGTCGGTGATGATCCAGTGGCGCGACCACAGCCGCACCGGGCGATCACCGACGTTCTCGACGGTGACGGTGTACGCGAAGAACCAGCTCTTGCCCGGCTCGGACTGCTCGGGGACGTAGCGCACGTCTACCTGCACACGAACGCCGCGGGTGGTGGTGTCGGACATGGCTCCTCCTGAGGTCTTGAGCGCCCAAGCTAGCGTTTTGATGGGCCACGCGCCAGCCCGACATCAAGCCGTCACGGACGGAGATGGGCTTTGGTTTGTCGCGCCGCGCGCGGTATCCTCAGCCCATGTCGTCTCTCCCCGCGATCTTCCACGCCCCATTCGCCCACGAGCAGGCTGAGAAGCTGCTCCAACGCTCCCGCGCACGACGCGCCCAGCTCACGGATCAGGCCATCTCTGAGCTGCTCTCGGACACGGTCTACCAAGAGCGCCGCCGGTACGAGAGCGACCGCCCCGAGCCCGGCGAGGCCGAGCGGGTCGAGCGCGCCGCGACCGCCATCGCCCGGGACGACCGGTCGCTCATGGAGCGATCCCTCGATGAGCTGATCACGGCGTACACCGAGGAGATTCACAACCGCTTCTCCCCCCGGGCCTACGCCGCCGCGACGAGGGTGCTGCCCCAGGCGCTCACCCGGCTGGTCACCGCGACGGACCCCGCGCGCCTGCTCTCTGGCGACTTTGATCCCGACCGGCGCATCGTCGTGCAGGGCCACATCGACATGGTGCGCGGGCTGTGTGAGCGGGGCACGGTGATCCTCGCGCCGACGCACCTCTCAAACCTCGACTCGCCGCTCATCGGCTACTGCCTCTTCCGCGCCGGTCTGCCCCCCTTCGCCTATGGCGCCGGGCTCAACCTGTTCACCAACCCGGTGATGGCGTTCTGGATGAGCCGCCTGGGCGCGTACACCATCGACCGCCGCAAGAACGGCCTGATCTACAAAGAGACCCTCAAGGACTACTCCGTCGAGCTGTTTCGGGGCCGCTTTCATTCGCTGTTTTTCCCCGGCGGCACCCGCTCTCGCTCGGGCATGGTCGAGAAGTCGCTCAAGAAGGGGCTTCTGGGCACGGGCCTTCAGGCCTGGCAAGAGAACCTGCACGACGGGCGCCCCAACCCGGACGTGTTTGTGGTGCCGATGACGCTCTCCACCTCGCTGGTCTTGGAGGCCGAGACGCTGATCAGCGACGCCTTGGCCGCCGAGGGCAAGTCCCGGTACATCATCAACGACGACGAGTTCTCCGACGCGGGCACGGTGTTCAGCTTCTTGCGCCGCGTGCTCAACCTCGACTCGGCGATCTACGCGACCTTCTCCCAGCCCATGGACGTGCTCGGGAACCCGGTGAACGCCCAAGGCGAGAGCCTCGGCCCGGACGGCGGCGTGATCGACCGGCGGCGGTACGTCTGCGACGCCAATGGCCAGGTGGAGTGGGACGAGCAGCGGGATCGGGTGTACACCGAGCGCCTCGCCCGGGCCTTGGTCCGCGCGTTCCACCGCGACAACGTCGCCTTGCCCACCCACCTCGCGGCGATGGCGGCCTGGCGCGCGCTCAAGCGCCGACACCCGCGGCACGACACCTGGCGCCTCGTGCGTCTGGGCCGCGACGAGCGCCTCGTCCCCAAGGCGAGCTTGATGGAGGAGATCACCGCCCTGCGGGAGCAGGTGGGGCGCCTCGCCGTGGCCGGGCACATCCGCGCGGCCTTGCCTGAAGACGCCGACGAGCTGCTCCAGGGCGCGATCTCCCGCTTCGACAGCTACCACACCCGGCGCACCATCGAGCCCCTGGAGCACGAGGTGCGGATCGACCCTGAGCTGGCGCTGTACTACCGCAACCGGCTCGTGGGCTACGGCCTCGACGGCGACGCGGTGGTGGCGGAGGTGTCGGCGTGAAGGTCACCGTCTTGGGCGCTGGCCCGCTCACCGCTCCCCTCACCGAGCTCCTCACCCTCGCCGGGAGCGAGGTCCGCGCCGTCGCGCCGGACGCTCCCCCAGACGAGCTCACCGCCGCCCTCGGCCACGCGGAGCTGGTGTTCCTCACCATCCCCGGCCCCACGCTCGCGGCGAGCCTGCCCGGCCTGGGCTTAGGCCCCCAGCACCGCGTCATCGTCTGCGGCCGTGGCCCCGACGAG
>JBEAVX010000765.1:0-6020 GCA_041160755.1 Pseudomonadota bacterium | reverse complement strand
GGAGCCGATGGCGTAGTCGGGGGAGCCCTCGCCGTTGAGGTCGCCCAAGGCGGCGACGGTGTTGCCGATCTGGTCGTTCGCCGTGGTGCCGCGCAAGCAGGCCAAGGCGTCCCGGGGGGTGATGTTCACCGCGTCATCCACCCCGGAGTACATGCAGATCTGGCCGGCGTTCGTGGCCGTCGTCGAGGTGGTGACGTCGTTGTCCCAGAGCGGCGAGGCGACGATGAAGTCGTCCAGATCGTCGCGATCGAGGTCGCCGCCCGAGGCGATGCTCAGGCCGAAGCGGTCGGAGGCGTCCTCGCCCCGGTAGGTGCCGTCGCCGGTCACGGCGCTCTCGCCCGCGACGAGGGTGGAGGCGTAGAGCCGCCAGGCCTTGCCCATGTCTTTGGTGGCGCCGTCATCCGCCAGGGGCGCGCCCATGATCAGCGCGACCTCGTGGCCCGGCTCGTCGGACTCCGTCGCCGTTCGGGCGTTGGGCAGCACGGCGAGGCCATAGCCGAGGTACTCGTTCGGGGCGCCGTACAGGGTGATCCAGGCGTCTTCAGCCTCGGCGGACCGCTCGATGGGGCCCTCAAAGATGTAGACCGCGCCGCTCTTGGAGCCGCCGGCCTTGGAGCTGTCGGCGCCGAGGATCAGCTCGTTCACGCCGTCGCCGTTGAGGTCTGCGGCGCGGGCGGTGAGGCCGAAGTTGACGCTGGTCGTGCCCGACTCGCCGCCGATCAGGATCTCCAGGGTGCTGACGTTGAGCGTCGGGCCGGCGTACACACACTCCGGCGCGCCGCCGTCGCAGTTGTTGTCGAGGCCGTCGTTGCACACCTCTTCGGCGTCGGGGCGCACCTCAGCGGAGGTGTCGTCGCAGTCGGCGCTGTCCGCGACGTAGCCCGAGGGCTGGGCGCAGGCCTGGGCCGTGACGGCCACGTCGCCGAAGCCGTCGTCGTCGCGGTCGGCGTACCAGGTGAAGGTGCCCTGGGCGTCGGGCTCGTCTACGTCACCGTCACAGTCGTTGTCTTGATCGTCACACAGCTCTTGGCCGTCGGGGGAGATCGCCGCGTCGCCGTCGTCGCAATCTTCAGCGTTCTTGACGTAGCCCTCGGGCGCGAGGCAGCTCTCGACGGAGGTGAAGGCGTCGCCGAAGCCGTCGCCGTCTGCGTCGAGCCAGGCGAGCTCGGAGCCCGCGGGCGCGCCCTCGTCCACCGCGCCATCGCAGTCATTGTCGAGGCCGTCACAGCCCTCGGCGCCGGTCGGGGCCATGAGCGGGTTGGCGTCATCGCAGTCAGCGGGCCAAGGGGTGCCGTCGTCGTCGACGTCAAAACGCGCGGCGGCCTCGTCGTCCGAGACCCAAGCGCAGGCGAAGATGAGCAGGGGTAGCCACATGATTGTCTGCATCTTAGCGTGCGCGACGCGGACACGCAGGGCTTCGTCAAGCGCAAAGCGTCAGGCGCTCAGCCCAGCCGGGCCGCGAGGCTCGCGGTGCGCGCGGCGAGGAGCTTCAGCACGCCGCGATCGTCCACCATCGGCTCAGGCGCCCAGACGCCGGGGAGGCTCTCCACGACAAAACTACGCGGCAGCTTGAGCACGACGTCCTGTGGCGCGGCGCGCAGAGCGCCGAGGAGATCCATCCCCAGAGACTCCACGCGGGGGGCGTCTCGGTCGTACCCCGGGCCACCCCAGGGGGGGTCGAGCACGAGGCCGTCCGCCGGGGTCTTGGCGATCACCTCCCGCGCGTCGGCGCACACGAAGCGCACCTTGGACGAGAGGCCGTAGAGCGCGACGTTGTGCCGCGCCATCCCCAGGCGCCCCGCGTGGAGATCCACGGCGATGATCTGGGTCACCTCCTGGCGCCGGGCCAGGGCCAGGGTGATGGCGCCGACGCCGCAGGTGCCGTCGATGACGACGCCGGAGAGCCCGTCCACGAGGCGATCGGCGAGGGCCTCGGGGGTGGCGGAGTACAGGCCCTCCTCATCGACCAACACCCCCTCGTCCCACCGGGAGAAGAGGCGACGGCGGCGCGTCGTGAGGGGCTCCCGATGCGGCGGGCGACGCCCCACACGCAGGGGCGGGCTCGTCATCACCTGGACCTCGGCGCCGCCGACGGAGACGCCGTGGAGCAGGTGGCTCACGGCCCGGGCGCGGGCGGGGCTCACGAGGCCATCCGGCGGCAGCCAGAGGCGCGGCGAGAGCCAAGGGGGGCCTCCCGCAAGCGTGACTCTCACCTGAGTCACGGCCCGGGTGAGCGCCTCGACGCTCTCTTTGGCCCAGACCTCGGCCCGGGGATCGTGGCCGAGCACGAGCTCCTCCAGAGCCAGGCGCAGGCGCGTGAGCTGCCAGGCGCGCTCGGCCAGCTCCGCGTCGAGGCCTTGGGCGTGCACCTCGGCGAGCTCCTCTGCGGCGAACCACGACGCGGCGACAAGATCCACGGCGCGCCAGCCCGACGCCACCGCCCGGGCGCCGCGCAGCCCCACCACCCGGCGCCCCTCGGCCTGCCGAAGCCAGGGCCCCACGGCGCCGCCGAGGCTCGGGCCGAGGCGGGTCATCCCGTGCACCGGCGTCGCCAACAGGCGGTCCACGGCGCCGCGCTTGAGGCCGAGCTTGGCGAGCGCCCGGGCGGGATCCACCACGCCGGGCAGCGCGCGGAGGAGCTCCCCCACCCTGCCCTCCACGACGAGGGGCGCCCCGTCCGGCCAGTCCAAGACCGGCGCCACGGCGTCCGCCGGGGCCTCGCCGATGGGCTCGATCAACAGGCCCTCGGCGTGAACCGCGAGGAGCGTGGGGCGGGCGGGGTGATCCCCGAGGCGCGCCCAGCCCGCGCGCTCCGCGGCCACCCGGGCGGGGGGACCGGGGATCCACAGCCCCTCGGCGACGGCGTACCCGCAGCGCGGCCCGCCGGGCGGGAGCCCCAACACCCGCTCGATCGCCCCCTCCGCGCGCCACGGCGGCGCCTCGTCCGCCTCAGCCACGCCGCGCCGGGGCCATGGGGAAGCCGTAGGGGTTGTCGACGCGGCAGATCACGAAGGTCGCGTCATCGGGGACCGGCGCGGCGTGAAGGCGCGCGTGCACCTGCTCGATGAGGGTCGTGGGGTTGGCGTCCGCCTCCAAGAGCGCCGCCAGCTCCTCCTCGGGGACGACGTGCAGCAGCCCGTCCGTGGCGATGATGAAGACGTCCTCGGGCTGCAGGTAGAGCCGATCGAGGAACAGCGCGTGGCGAACCTGGCCGCCCATGCCGACATAGGCCGCGAGGCCCCGCCCGCGCACCTGCTTGGGCGTCAGCCGCGTGAGCTTGCCCCGCTGCCAGCGCAAGACCGCCGTGTCGCCCAGGCAGAACACCCGGCCCTGCCCCGCGCTCATCCACAGGCCCGCCAAGGTGCAGGCCGACGACGTCGTCAAGCGCACCTGGGCGTCCGCGCTCTCGATCAGGTCGATGAGCAGCTCCTCGCTCGCGGCGCGGGAGCTGGTGAACAGCTCGGCGAGGGCCTCACACGCGAGCTCCGCGGCGGCGAAGCCGTTCCCGGCGGAGGTGACGCCGTCGGCGGCGGCGTAGAGGACGCCGCGCCCCGCCTCACGCACGACGAGGTTCCGCGCGTCGAGGAGCGCATAGCGGTCGTCGTTGAGGGCGTGGCCCGCGCCGCGACGGGTAATCGCGAGGGCGAGCCCCGCGCCGGTGCGGGGGGCGATCATGTGCGGGAGGATACTCCGGTTCGACGGCCATGGAGCGCCCTCTCTGCGACCCGCCCCAAGATGCGACGGGACGGCGGACAGGCTGAGGGCAACACGCGCAACCGAATAGTATAGACTCTCCCCGACACGTTGGGCACCGCGCGGTCTGCACCCCCTCGCGCGGCGCCAGGATCGACCCGGAGCGCGTATGCCTAGCCCGTTGAGCGAGTCCCTGCGGAGAGCCCTCCAGTCCCTCAATCAGCCCCAGCGCGGCGACACGGACCCCCCAAAACACAGCTCCACCGATCTTGGCCAAGGCGCCGACTACATCGTCGGCATCGGATCCGCGGGCGGCGCGCAGAATGAACCCGAGGACGACATCACGACGCTTCGTGAAGGATCCTACGAGGAGCAAGGCGAAGACTCCGACGACGACCCGACCAACACCGACCCCGTGATGGACATCGCCCCGGCGCGTCCCCTCTCCTCTCGTTTCGTGGAGGCGCCCCGCGCCTACGAGCCCCAGAGGGTCGCCGAGGCCCCGCGCCCGATGATCAGCCTGCCCGTCTCCGGCCGCTTCCGCCCGCCCGAGCCCAAGACCTTGGAGGAGGCCGGCCTAGAGCCCGAGTTCGTTCAAGGGCTCATGGTGAAGTACCTCCTCGACCACCCCGGCGCGTCAGGCCGCACCATCGCCGGGGCCCTTGAGCTTCACCACCCCGCGCTCTCCGAGAGCTTCCAAGAGCTCAAAGACCGCAAGCTCGTCGTGCACAAGGGCTCCGCCGGGGTCGGCGACTTCCGCTACGACCTCTCTGAAGAGGGCCGCCGCATGGCCCAAGACCTGCGGAAGGTCAGCCGCTACGTCGGCCCGGCGCCGGTCACCTTCGAGCAGTACAAGCTCAGCGTCCACGAGCAGTCCATCAGCCGCGAGGTGCCCCGGCTCTCCGACCTGCGCCGCGCCTTCGCCGATCTGCTCGTCTCCGACACCATGCTCCACCAGCTCGGCCCGGCGATCACCTCGGGCAAGGGCATGTTCCTCTTCGGGCCCCCCGGAAACGGCAAGACCTCCCTCGCCGAGCGCATCACCCGGGCCTTCGGCACCGCCGTGTACCTCCCCCACGCCATCTTGATCGAGGGCATGATCGTCAAGGTCTTCGACCCGATGGTGCACGAGCGCATCGACGAGGACGACGGCCGCGCCGCCAAAGACCGCGCGGATGGCCGCTGGGTGAAGTGCCGCCGCCCCACCGTGGTCGTCGGCGGCGAGCTGACGATGGACTCCTTAGAGATGGACTACAACGAGAACACCGGCATCTGCGAGGCGCCGATTCAGGTGAAGGCCAACTGCGGCACCCTGGTGATCGACGACTTTGGCCGCCAGCGCATCGACCCGGCCACCTTGCTCAACCGCTGGATCGTGCCCCTGGAGAGCCGCTTCGACTTCCAGCGGATGCCCGACGGCCGCAAGATCCGCATCGCCTTCGACCCCCTGCTCATCTTCTCGACCAACCTCGATCCCAAAGACCTCTGCGACGAGGCCTTCTTGCGGCGTATCCCGTACAAGGTGAGCGTCGAGGATCCCGACGAGGGCGCGTTCCGAGCGCTGCTGCACCACCAGGCCAGCCACATGGGCATGGAGCCCGACGAGGAGGTCTTTGACCACCTCATCTACACCTACTACCACCAGACCGGCCGTGCCTTCAGGTACTGTCATCCTCGTGACCTACTGCTCCAGGTGCAGAACCAGTGCATCTTCCGCGAGACCCCTCTGCGCTTGACCCACGAGGCCATCGACGAGGCCGCCCTGCTCTACTTCACCTTGCTCTAGGCCTGTGCGCGGCGCTGTTCACCGCGGCGCCCGCCCAAGCGCAAGACGAGACCTGCGAGGTCGATTGCCCCCGGGAGCCCTGGTATTTCCGCGTCTACCCCGACGACGCCGCGCCGCGAAACCCTCGGATCTACCTGGGCACGCTCCCGGTGGACGAGCCCGACCCCACGCCTCGACTCTACAGCGTCTTTGACAGCGCCACCTGGCCCGGCACCTTGGAGGTGCTCGAAGGCGGCGGCCAGAAGGCCCTGTTTTACACCCCAGACGACACGCTCACCGCCGACGCGAACTACGGCGTCGAGGTCGGCGACGACGTCTATCGGTTCTTGACCGGCGTCGAGGTCGACACCAGCCCGCCGACGGGCGGCGCGTTGACGAACCTCACGGCCTACCACCACGAGGGCCCGTGCACCGACGGCCCCCAGCTCAGCCTGCTCGCCGAGATGAGCCTCGGGGCCGATGACGGCGGCCTCACGCTGTACGAGATCGAGATCACCCGCGAGGACGGCGTCGTAGAGCGCCTCGTGACCTTACGCTCCAT
>JBEAVX010000718.1:0-3853 GCA_041160755.1 Pseudomonadota bacterium | reverse complement strand
GGTGCGCAGGATCGCGACCGGCTTGCCCGACTGAACGAGGAGGGTCTCGTCGTCCTCCAGGTTCTGCAAGGACCGAATGATCCCGTCGTAGGCGTCCCAGTTGCGGGCCGCGCGGCCTGTGCCGCCATAGACGACGAGGTCTTCGGGGCGCTCCGCGACGTCGGGGTCGAGGTTGTTGAGGAACATCCTCAACGCCGCCTCTTGCACCCAGCCCTTACACGTCAGCGTAGGGCCGGTGGGCGTCGTCATCGCGCGGCGCTTCAAGGCGCACCTCCGAGCGGATCAATCGTCGAGCGGATCAATCGTCGGTGAAGACGCTCGTGCGCAGGTTGACGTGGGTCATGCGGGTGTCGGTCTTGACGCCGCTGGCCTCATCGTCGGGCAGAGACTCAAGGTGAGCCTCGTACTGGGCGCGGGTGATGATGCCGCGGTCGATGTAGGCGTGCACGACACGAACGTCGAGGGTCTTGAGATCGAGAGGCGGTGTAGACATGGGGAACTCCTAAGGAGGATCAGCCGCAGCCGATCACTCCGCCTCGGGGGGCAGCTCGTCGTCGGCTTCGGGGGGCAGCTCATCGGACATCGCCTCACGCGGAGGCAGGCGCCCGGCGGGCCCGGCGAGGAGCATGTTCTCGTCGTAGCCCGTGAGGTCGATCATCACCGTGCCCGCGGCGATCTCGCGCAGGGCCGTGACGACTTCCTTGTTCTTGTTGACCGAGCGGTCATCCAAGAGGGGGCGCTCGCCCTTCATGAGCTGCTTGGCGCGCTCCGCGGCGACGAGCACGAGGGAGAAGCGGTTGGGAACCCTCTCCAGGCAGTCTTCCACCGTAATACGGGCCATGCGGCCTCCTGAGTGTGATGCGACAGGGTGTTGTATGGCGCCGGATGCCCTCCGTCAACCGCCGCTCACGCCAGCTCGCTCGGGCCCCGACCCGGAAGCGCGCCGAGCTCGGCGAGACGACGGGCGGCGTGGGCGCTGCCGGTGCGTTCCCACTCCTGAAAGAGCCGCAGGAGGTCATCGGTGCCCTCGGCGCGGTCGCGCTCGGCGACGTCGCTCAAGAGCCATACACTCGTCGAACCGAAGACCCAGCTCGACGAACGCGCGGATCCAGGGGTCGATCTCGGCGGCCTTGGAGATCGGGCCGGAGGTCGAGAGGTCCACCACCCGGGCGTAGGCCGCGCCGCCCATGTCCGCGTAGTAGCGCCGCCCGACGGCGCGGCGGCTGAGGCTCTCGGCGAAGTAGCCCGAGGTGGCCAAGGCGTGATCGCCGAGCGCGCGGTAGAGCCGCAGCGCCCGTGGTCGAGGCGCCTCTCGGGCCTGGAGGTGCAGCTCCGCCAAGGTGCGCGGGGCGTCTTTGGGGAGCACCGTGCCCTCCTCGCCGAGCCGGGTGAGGAGCTGGGTGAGGTAGGTCGTCGTCGGCGTCGAGAGCGAGGCCCCGCGCCGCTGGCTCGCGTCCTGTACCCGCCGCGAGAAGAAGTCGAACAGGCTCTCTCGGTGAATCGGCCTCCCGGTCTGCATGGCGCCTCCTGTGGTGGTTTGTGGTCTCCTTGAGCGTCACCCGTGGCGGGGCGTGTCTGCGCCCCGCTGAAAAAAGTTCTGATCCGGCCCGTTGACGGGGGGGAGGGGGTGCATAGCCTTTGGCCCGTGAAACCCGACCCTCGGTGTCCCCACTGAGCGGTCACTCAACCCCCAAAGCCCAAATGCGCCTCGGGGTGCGGGCGGAACGCCCTCATCTCTTGGCCCCGTGGGAGTAGAACCACCATGAACGTGCGTCCCCTCTACGATCGAGTCCTCGTGAAGCGTCACGACGAGCCCGAGAAGAGCAAAGGCGGCCTCTTCCTGCCGGAGAGCGCCAAAGAGAAGCCCCTGCAAGGCGAGGTCCTCGCCGTCGGCGAAGGCCGCGTGAACGACGACGGCTCCGTCGCCGCGCTGCAGGTCAAGGCGGGCGACAAGGTCGTCTTCTCGAAGTACGCCGGCACCGAGATCAAGGTCAACGGCGAAGACCGCCTGATCCTCCGCGAAGAGGACATCCTCGGCGTTCTCTCCTGATCTGGTCCTGATTCTTCTCATCCCAAACTCATTATAGATGGAGGCCACATGGCTGCCAAAGAGATCCTCTTCGACGTGAAGGCCCGCGACAAGCTGCTCCGCGGCGTTGACCTGCTCGCCGACACCGTCAAGGTCACCCTCGGCCCCAAGGGTCGTAACGTCGTCATCGAGAAGTCTTGGGGCGCGCCCGTCGTCACCAAGGACGGCGTCACCGTCGCCAAAGAGATCGAGCTTGAGGACAAGTTCGAGAACATGGGCGCCCAGATGGTCAAGGAGGTCGCCTCCAAGACCTCCGACATCGCGGGTGACGGCACCACCACCGCCACGGTGCTCGCCCAGGCGATCTACCACGCTGGCGCCAAGCTCGTCGCCGCTGGCCACAACCCCATGGAGCTCAAGCGCGGCATCGACAAGGCTGTGGACGCCGTCGTCACCGAGCTTCACGCCATGAGCCGCCCGGTTCGTGACTCCCGCGAGATCGCCCAGGTCGGCACCGTCTCCGCCAACGGCGACGAGTTCATCGGCCAGATCATCGCCGACGCCATGGACAAGGTCGGCAAAGAGGGCGTGATCACCGTCGAGGAGAACAAGAGCTTCGTCACCGAGCTCAAGACGGTTGACGGCATGCAGTTCGACCGCGGCTACCTCAGCCCCTACTTCGTGACCGACACGGAGCGTATGGAGGTCGTCCTGGAGGAGCCCTACATCCTCCTGCACGAGAAGAAGATCGGCTCCATGCGTGAGCTGCTCAAGCTCCTGGAGAAGGTCCACCAGACGGGCCGCCCCATCCTCATCATCGCCGAGGACATCGAGGGCGAGGCCTTGGCCACCCTCGTCGTCAACAAGCTGCGCGGCACCCTGCACGCCGCCGCGGTGAAGGCGCCGGGCTTCGGCGACCGCCGCAAGGCCATGCTGGAGGACATCGCCGTCCTCACCGGCGGCCGCCTCATCGCTGAGGAGCTCGGCATCAAGCTGGAGAACCTCACGGTGGAGGACCTCGGCGTCGCCAAGCGTGTGGTCATCACCAAGGAGCACACCACCATCGTCGATGGCAACGGCTCCACCGACGCGCTCTCCGCCCGCATCGCGCAGCTCCGCCAGCAGATCGAGGCCACCACCTCGGACTACGACCGCGAGAAGCTCCAAGAGCGCGTGGCGAAGCTCTCCGGCGGCGTGGCCATCATCAAGGTGGGCGCGGCGACGGAAGTTGAGATGAAAGAGAAGAAGGCGCGCGTTGAGGACGCCCTTCACGCCACCAAGGCGGCCGTTGAGGAGGGTGTGCTCCCCGGCGGCGGCGTGGCCCTCATCCGCGCGGGCAAGGTGCTCGACGGCCTCAAGGTCGAGGGTGAGCAGCGCTTCGGCGTTGACATCGTGCGCCGCTCCATCGAGGAGCCCCTGCGCATGATCGTCTCCAACGCCGGCAAGGAGCCCAGCATCGTGCTCCAGGCCGTCAAGGAGGGCGCCGGTGGTTACGGCTACAACGCCCGCACCGACGTGTACGAGGACCTCATGGAGGTCGGCGTGATCGACCCCACCAAGGTCACCCGCTCCGCGCTCCAGAACGCCGCGTCCGTCGCCGCCCTGCTCCTCACCACCGAGGCGATGGTGGCCGAGTATGACGAGGACAAGGACGACCACAACCACAACCACTGATCTCCGGATCGGCGAGTCGTGACCAGGGCGCCCACCGGCAAAGAACCGGTGGGCGCTCTCTTTTGTGCGGTCGTGGACGGGGCTTGAGAGAGCGGCTATCGTGGGCCCCTCACGTCTCTGGAGCCCCCTATGCCGACCCCCCGCCTCGTC
>JBEAVX010000653.1:0-5037 GCA_041160755.1 Pseudomonadota bacterium | reverse complement strand
AGCTGATCGAGGAAAGGCTTGAGCGCCTCGGCCTCGCCACCCTTGGGGGCCGGCGGGCGACCGCGGCGGGTGCGCGGGCCTGGAGGGGCGGCGTCACGAACGATGTTGTTGCGCTTGAGAGCGTTGTTGATGGCCCCCGGCGTCGCGCCGAACTCCTCAGCCAGCTCGCGCAGCGAGTGTGAGTCTTTCTTGGCGAGCAGCTTCGGCCACCACTTCTCTTGTTCCAGTTTGCGCATTCTGTGCTCCACAGGCTTCGTCAGGTTTGGATGCGTCGATCAGCAGCTTGTGATCTCCCAGCGAGCACTGTGTATCACAACCCCGATCACTCCTGCAACTGACCGGGTGTTTGTTTGTGCTTGCATTTGCGGCGCACGATCCCCCCTCATTGCCCCCTCTCGTCATCAGCGGTAAGGTGGCGCCGATGCCCTTCGCCGTGGCCCTGGCCCTCCTCACCCTCACGAACGTCGCGAGCGCCCAAGACGCGGGCGCGCGAGGCGCCACGCCCGGCGCAGACGCGGTGGATCCCGACCCGGCGACGCTGGCGAAGGATCGTGTGGACGCGGCGATACAGCTCTACATCCAGGGGTCTCCTGGCGCCGCGCGCGACGCGTTGATGCTCATCTTGAGCGAGCCCGAGCTGGCCGAACATCGTGTTGTCCTCGCTGAAGCTCGGGTTTGGCTGGGCGAGGTTCAATTTGTACTGGGTGAGCACGCCGCCGCCGAGGCGACCTTCGACGCGGCGCTGCGGGACGATCCAACGCTGCGGTTGGATCCTTTTGAGCACCCCCCGGAGGTGGTCACGTTCTTTGACGCCGTGCGCGCCGCGCAGCCAGCGCCAGAGACATCCCCCCGATCGCCCGCGCCCTCGGGCCCGTCGATGCTCGTCACCATCGCGCCCGGCGGGCTCCAGCTCCACAACGGTCAGACACGGCTCGGCGCGGCGGTGATCGGCTCCGTGGCGGGCATGGGGATCACGTCGCTGACCATGCGCCTGTGGCTCGTCTCCAACGACGACAAGCCCGGCACCTGGGGCGTTCAGGTCGAGGGGGACGAGGCCCTGGGCCAGCGCTTGCGGGCGGTGAAGACCGCGGAGAACACGATCGGCATGGCCGCCCTCGGGGTGTGGGGCGCCGCGATCTTGCAGGGCACCGTGCGGGCCGAGGCCGCCGAGGCCGCCCCCCCGCCGGTGGCGCTCTTCGCGAGCCCCACGAGCGTCGGCGTCGTCGTCCGCTGGTGAGCCTCCAGCGCGCGCGGCGCGCGGCTCTTCAGCGCGCGTCGGGTTACATCGGGAGACAGTGAGGTGGATCGCCACGGCGCGATCGGCGTCCTCCACCCCGCTGACCGCCGCTGTAGACTGCCCTCGGAGCGTGCTGATGTTCATCCGGTATACCGACCCGACGACGCGCCTCACGAAGGACCATGTCCTGCGCAAGCCGATCACGACGGTCGGCCGCGCGCCGGGCAACGACATCGTGCTGCCCGATCCCGCCGTCGCGCCCTCTCACGCGAACCTGGTGAAGAAGGCCACCCACGTCACGATCTCCGTGCTGGATCGCGCCGCCGAGCTCAGCGTGAACGGTCGCCGCGCCAAAGCCGCCGACCTCAAGCCCGGCGACAAGGTCCTCGTCGGCCAACATGAGCTCTGCCTGTTCGACGGCGAGCCCACCCCCATCGCCGCGCCCGCGCCCAGCTCACGCCCGGAGGACTCCATCGCCGCGATGGAGCGCCTCGTCGATCTCTCCCAGAGGTTGATGGAGGACATCCCGCCCGACCAGCTCTTCACCGTGCTGCTCAAGGCGGTCGTCGAGATGACAGACGCCGAGAAGGGCTTCGTCATCGTGTTTCGTGACGGAGAGCGTCACTCCGCGGCCACCTACAACGTCGGCCAAGAGACGCTCGACCTCTCCCGGGTCTCCGACTCGATCATCGATCGTGTCGTCGAGACGCGTAAGCCCCTCATCGTCTCCGACGCCCTGAACGATGGACGCTTCGGAAAGGCCCGCAGCGTGGTCGATCTGCGCCTGTCTTCAGTGATGTGTGTGCCGCTGATCTACCGAAACGATCTGCTCGGCGTGCTGTACTTGGGGAACGACTCGGTCACCCATCTTTTTGATGAGGCCAAGCTCGCCCTGCTCCAGGTGTTCGCCGCCCAGGCGAGCATCCTCGTCTCCGCCGCGCTGTCCCTCAATGAGCTGAAGACCTCCAACCGCAACCTGCGCGATCAGCTCCGCGACGCCTCTCAAGGCGAGATGATCGGCTCCTGCGCGGCGATGAAGGCGGTGTTTAAGATGGTTCGCCGGGTGTCCCCGACGGATCTCACCGTGCTCGTGCTCGGCGAGACGGGCACGGGCAAAGAGCTCGTGGCCAAGGAGCTCCATCGCCTCTCCGGCCGCGCCAAGGGCCCGTTCATCTCCTTGAACTGTGGCGCGATCCCCGAGAACCTCCTGGAGAGCGAGCTGTTCGGCCACAAACGCGGCGCGTTCACCGGCGCGGTGGCGGACAAGGTCGGCAAGTTTGAGGCGGCCGACGGCGGCACGCTCTTCTTGGATGAGATCGGTGAGATGCCGATGAACCTCCAGGTGAAGCTCCTCCGTGTGCTGCAAGAGCGGATCATCGAGCGTGTCGGCGAGTACGAAGGCCGCGCGATCAACATCCGCGTGATCGCCGCGACGAACAAGAACCTTGAGGAAGAGATCGCCACCGGGCGGTTCCGTGAAGATCTGTTCTACCGGCTCAATGAGGTGAGCGTCACGCTCCCGCCCCTGCGTGAGCGCGGCGATGACATCGTGCAGCTCGCCCAGTTCATCCTCAGCCGCTACGCCGCGCGGTATGAGTCCAAGGTTCGCGGGTTCACCAACGAGTGTATCCTCGCGATGAAGGGCTATTATTGGCCCGGGAACGTTCGCCAGCTTGAGAACCGCGTCAAAAAAGCGGTCATTATGTCGGATCGCTCCTTGCTCACGCCGGATGACCTCGGCTTAGAGAAGGGCACCAAACGGGCCGTGCGCTCGTTGGCCGTCGCGGAGGAGGACTTCAAGAAGCAGTACATCCGCGAGGTGCTCGACCTCAACAACTGGAACAAGGCCCAGACCGCGCGGGATCTCGACGTCGATCCCCGCACCATCTTCCGCTACATCGAGAAGATGGATGACTGATCGGGGTGTGCGCAGGGCGCTCGGCCGCGCGCTCACCACCCTCGTCTGTGGCGGCTTCGCCGGGGTGTCGCCGCTTGGGGCGTCTATGGCGCTGGCCTTGCCGCCGCCGCCGACCCAGGGCCCGGTGAACCCCAACGCTGAGCTGCCCGTCGAGGAGCCCGACAGCCTGCCGGTCTTGGTCCGTGGCCTTCGCCACGCCGAGGCCGTCGAGCGCCGCTACGCCGCCCGCGCCTTGGGCCGTGAGGCCGCCCTCGCCGCGCGGATCACCGAGGCCAGCGTCCCGGGCTCGGACCGGAACATCGAGGCCCGGCTGATCCTACAAGAGCTCGACCGTCTGGCCACCGCGCCTTGCCTCGCCGCGTTTGACCACGTCGAGGTGCGTCGGGGATGCGCCAAGGTGTTCGCCGCGGTCGAGGCCACCCAGACCCTGCCCACCTTAGAGGCCGCGCTCGACGACGACCTCGGACCGTTCACCCGGCGCGCCGTGAAGGACGCCGTGGTGTCCCTCCGCGCGGTGGCCCCAGAGGACGCACCATGAAGACCATCGGCCTCACCGGGGGCATCGCCACGGGCAAGTCCACCGTCGCCCGCATCCTACGAGACGCGCTGCACGTCCCGGTGATCGACGCCGATCAGGTGGCCCGGGAGATCGTGGCCCCTGGTCAGCCCGCGCTGGACGAGATCATCGCCCGGTTTGGGCCCGGGGTGCTCCTCGCCGACGGCACGCTCAATCGAAAGGCGCTCGGCGCCGTGGTCATGGCGGACCCCGTCGCGCGCCAAGCCCTGGATGGGATCACCCACCCCCGAATTCGTGGGGCGATTCAGCAGCAGCTCCACCGTCTCGCCGAGGCCGGGGCGCCCGCCGCCGTGGTGGAGGCGGCGCTGTTGGTGGAGACGGGCGCATACCGGCTCTACGACGCGCTCATCGTCGTGAGCTGCTCCCCACAAACCCAGCTTCAACGCCTGATGTCACGCGAAGGAATGGCCGAGGAGGAGGCGCGCCGTTGGATACAGAGCCAGCTCCCCCTCGTCGAGAAGGAGCGGCTCGGCACGGTCGTCATTCACAACGATGGGGATGGTGACGCGCTGCGGGACGCCGTGGGCGCCGCGTGGAGATCGCTCAACACCTGACCGTGATCAGTCGGCCGCGCCGGCCGCGGCGGTGGCGATCTCCAGGTTTTTTTGGTAGGGCCGGTGCGTCGGCGCCAGGCTCACGGCGCGGGCGAACGCCGCCCGGGCGCCTGGGTGATCCCCCGCGGCGGCGCGGTGCATCCCCAGGGCGTTGTGAAGCGCGGCATCCTCCGGGGCGCGGTGAATCGCCCACCCACAGAGCGTCTCACCGTGGCGCCGCCCCGCGGCGCTGCCCGCGGGGATTCGTACACAGGCCGCGCCCGTCGCCCACGCGGCCTCCTCGTCGGGGCCGCTCGCCGCGAGCAGGAGCGGCAGGGCCTCGGTCACCCGGTCCTGGAGCAAGAGCGCCTTCGCCAGCGCGGCGTGCAGCTCGCGCTGGATGTGGGGGTCGTCGTGGCTCACGCCCCGGAGCAGCCCCTCGGCCTCCGCGGCGGACTCGGGGAGCAAGGTCCGGGCGAGGTTTAGGCGAATGAGCGGATCGTCAGGCAGGCGCTCGTGCGACGCGGCCCAGAGCGTGCGCTCGTCGGACCACTCCGAGACCCGACCCGACCCGAGCGCGCCGCCGACCAAGGCGAGCCCGACGATCGCGCCGAGCGCGCGGCGGCCCCGCGACGTGAGGGCCTCGGCGACGATGAGCGCCAGGCCGAGCAGCGGCAAGACGAGCAAGGTCTCGCCGTAGCGGAGCTTTGAGGTGGCGAGGCCGCCCACGGCCAAGAGCGGCCCCGCGACGAGCACGGCGCCCGCCCTCACG
>JBEAVX010000631.1:0-3851 GCA_041160755.1 Pseudomonadota bacterium | reverse complement strand
GCGCCTCTTCGCCCGGCAGTTGATGAGCCCGGTGATCGGCCTCTTGATCGCCGCCGCCATCGCCGCCGGGGTGCTCAAGGAGTGGGTGGACGCCATCGCGATCCTCGCCATCGTGCTCCTGAACGCGGTGATCGGCTACTCCCAGGAGTCCCGGGCTGAAGACGCCGTGCGGGCCCTGCGCGCGATGACCGCCCCCCGGGCCACCGCCCGCCGCGACGGCCAGCTCGTCAAGATCCCCGCCGCGGAGATCGTCGTCGGGGATCTGCTGGTGCTGGAGGCCGGGGACAAGGTCGCCGCCGACGCCCGGCTCATCGAGGCCCACGCGCTCACCGTAGACGAGGCCGCGCTCACCGGCGAGAGCGAGGCCGTCGAGAAGAACACCACGCCCGTCGCCGAAGACGCCCCCATCGCCGATCGCACCGACCAGGTCTTCGCGGGCACGTCGATCACCGCCGGGGTCGGCGTGGCCGAGGTGATCAAGACCGGCATGAACACCGAGATCGGCCGCATCGCCAAGCTCTTGGGCGACGCCGATGAGGGCCTCACGCCGCTCCAGCTCCAGCTCAACCACGTCACCAGCACGCTCATCAAGGCCTGCCTCGTCGTGGTCGCCCTCGTCGCGGCGCTGGGGGTCTACCGGGCCCAGCCCTGGCTCGACGTGCTGCTCAGCTCGGTGTCCTTGGCCGTCGCCGCCGTGCCCGAGGGCCTGCCCGTCGTCGTGAGCTTGGCCTTGGCCGTCGGGGTGCAGCGCCTCGCCGCCCGGCATGTGCTCGTGCGGAAGCTCATGGCGGTGGAGACCTTGGGCTCTACCTCCGTGGTCTGCACCGACAAGACCGGCACGCTCACCACCGGGCAGATGACCGCCCGGGCCTTGGTCGCCCCAGACGAGCAGGCGCTTCTGTGGGCCGCCGCCGCGTGCTGTGACGCCGAGCTGGCGTCCCGTGGCGGCGACACGACGGAGCTGGCGATCTTGCAGCTCGCCGCCGAGCGTGGCGTCACCCGAGAGGCCATCGAGGCCGCCGAGCCCCGGGTGTTTGAGCGCCCATTCGACACAAACCTCCGCCGCATGTCCATCTTCCGCGAGGGCAACCGACTGTACATGAAGGGCGGCATCGAGAGCGTGCTCCCGCTGTGTTCACGCGGCGCCGAGCGGGCCCAGGCCGAGAACGACGCCTTGGCCGCGCGTGGCCTGCGGGTGCTGGCCGTGGCCCAAGGCGAGGGCCCGGACGAGGCGGGGCTCACCTTGATGGGCCTCATCGGCCTGGCCGACCCGCCGCGCCCTGAAGCCGTCGCCGCCGTGGCCGAGGCCCGAGGCGCGGGCATCGTCACGGTGATGATCACCGGCGACCAGAAGGTCACGGCGCTCGCCATCGCCCGGGAGATGGGCATCTTGGCCGAGGGTGAGCCCCCCGACGAGCGTGTTCACGCCCGGGTGAGCCCTGAAGAGAAGCTCAACATCGTGCGGGAGTGGAAGGCCAAGGGCGCCATCGTGGCGATGACCGGCGACGGCGTGAACGACGCCCCGGCCCTCAAGGAGGCCCACGTCGGCGTGGCCATGGGCGTCGCGGGCACTGAAGTCACCCGCGAGGCCGCCGACATCGTGCTCGCCGACGACAACTTCGCGTCGATCATCGCCGGGGTGCGTGAGGGCCGGGCGATCTTCGACAACATCCGCAAGACGCTCGTGTACCTGCTCACCGGCAACGCCGCCGAGCTGCTCCTGATGCTCATCGCGGCCATCGTGGGCCTGCCGACGCCGCTCTTGCCCATTCACCTCCTCTGGATCAACCTCGTCACCGACGGCCTGCCCGCCCTGGCCCTCTCTCTGGACCCCACCCAAGACGACGTGCTCAAGCGCCCGCCCCGGGACGCCGCCGAGCCGATGTTGGGCCGCGCCCAGTGGCTGCGTGTGGCCATGGTCGGCGCGCTGGAGGCCGCGCTCACCTTGGGCGTGTACGTCTGGGCCCTCGATCACGGCCCCACCGACGCCGCCCGGGACCTCGCCTTCACCACCTTGGTCTTCTCCGAGCTGATGCGCTCCTTCGCCGCGCGGAGCGACACCCGCACCCTGTTCCAGCTCGGCGCGGCGTCGAACCTGCGCCTTCTGGCCGTCGTCACCCTCACCGGCGCCGCCCAGGTCGGGATGCACTTCGTGCCCGCCATCCGCGGCGTCTTCGGCCTGCACCCGCTCACCTTGGGCGAGATCGGGCTGTGCTTCTTGTTGGGCCTGATCCCGGTGACGGTCTTGGAGACGGTGAAGCTGGCGCGGGGGGCCCTGCGGGGCTGAGCGGGGGCCTCGCCTCGGTCCCGGCTCGCTCCCAAGGGTGACAGCTCGTGACAGTCTCGGGAGCGGTCGGGTGACCGGCCCTAAGGGGGTGTCGTGGTCGATGGATGACCACCTGGAGGTCTCTCATGCTCACGCTCCTCGTCGCCGCCTCGCTCTCCTTCTCTCCCGCCGCCTTGGCCGCGCCCAAGGGGGGCCGGAAGGGCTGCGACACCGACGACCTGCTCGACGATTACCTCGCGCTGTTCAACGACCGTCAGGCCGACTGGACCCACGTGATTGACCCCGGCTACGCCGTCGAGAGCCCGTATGGCGCCTTCGACCTCGCGGGCTGGCAGGCGCTCACCGTCGGGGCCTGGACCGCCATGCCCGACGTTCAGTGGGCCGTGGAGCGGGTCGTCGTCGAAGGAGACCACATCGCCCTGGAGTACAGCTTCACCGGCACCTTTGAGAACGACTTCATGGGCTATGTCGCCCAGAATCAGACGATCGTGGGCCGAGGCATGGAGATGCATCAGCTCGACCTGCGAAGCTGCGTCATCCTCCGCACCTGGAACTACTCCGACGCCTTCGGCTTCTTCGCCCAGCTTCAGTGAGCCCCTGGTCAGCTCTGGTGAGTGTAGACTCTCGACGAATGCCACTCCGCGCCACCCCTCTGCTGCACCTGGCGACGGGCACCGCGAACCTCGTGCGCCACAGCTTTCACCGCGAGGAGGGCGGGGTGGTCCGCCTCACCACCCAAGAGGCGCGGCTGCTCGGCCACCTGGGGGCGCGGCCCGGCGAGGACGTGGATCGGGACCAGCTCCTCGTCGAGGTCTGGGGCCACCGAAGCGCCAGCCTCTCCCGGGCCGTGGACACGACGGTGCGGCGGCTGCGGCGCAAGATCGAGCAGGATCCAGCCGCTCCCCGCATCCTGCTCACGGTCCACGGCATAGGCTATCGCCTCGTGCCCGACGCCCAGCTCGACGAGGCCACCCTCGCCCAGGTCGCCGCGCCCGCCCGCGCCCGCCTGGCCCTCGGCGCCCGCAGCGTCGACCTCGCCACGGGGGAGGTCGACGACGGCGCCCTGCTCACCACGAAGGAGCGCCTCGCGCTGGAGCGGCTGATCAAGGCCGAGGGCGAGTGGGTGAGCGCCGAGCGCCTCGGCGTGGCCGTGGGCCTGCGGCAGCGCCCCGGCGCCCTGCACAACCTCGTCTATCGGCTGCGGCAGAAGATCGAGCCGGATCCGAAGCAGCCGACGTTTGTCGAGTCCAGACGAGAGCTCGGCTATCGAATCACCACCCGGCCGCCGCCGAGCCCGCCCCCGGCCGGCGCCCACGTCGAGGCCCTGGGGTCGGTGGCGCGGCACCTCGGCCTCGCGGGCGGCGTGAGCGACTGCGTCGTCTACCTGCGCTACGCCGACACGCTCTGGCAGGTCGCGGCCTTCGGGCCCAAGCTCGGCCCCGACGGCGCCGTCCGCGCGCCGATGCGCCAGGCCCTCGGCGAGGGCCTCGTCGGCGTCGCCGCCGCCACCGGCCGCCCGGTGCGCGTCGCCGATGTCCACGCGGACCCCCGCTACCTCCCCGAC
>JBEAVX010000570.1:0-12698 GCA_041160755.1 Pseudomonadota bacterium | reverse complement strand
GACGCAGCTTGGCGGCGCGTCTTGGGCCACCACCCTGCGCCGCACGCCCGCCGTCGGCCCCGGCTTCTCGGTGAGCCTCTCGGACGTGACCCCAGGGTTTCGCAACGAGCTCGGGTATCTCACACAGTCCGGCATCAGCCGGGGCACGTTCTGGGGTGAGTACACCTTCGCGCCCACGAAGGGCCCCGACCGCCTCGCCCCAGGGTTCTGGATCTCCGGCCGTGAGGAGCGGGACCAAGACGGCCAGCGGGAGGCCGGGGTGAGCGGCTACCTCATCGAGGGCCCCACGTACCTCGGCTTCTGGGCGTCCCGGGGCGAGACGACACAGACCGGCGCCGTCGTCCCCAACGGGGAGATCGGCGGAGAGCTGAGCCTCACGCCCTCGTCTTGGCTCACCATCGAGACCAGCGCGCGCCTCGGCGAAGACATTCAGTACAGCACCCTGCTCTCCGCCGAGCTCCAAGAGCTGACCTTGAGCGCCACGGTGCGCCCGGTGACCTGGCTGCGGGTGGACGTGATGACCCAGCGCGAGTGGTTCACGCCGCTCGGCGCGCCCACCCAGCGGGGCCTCACGAGCTGGACGCGGGTGAACGCCCAGCTCACCCGGGCGCTCGGCCTGAGGGTCATCGCCGACTACAGCACCTCGACAGCACTCTTGACCACCTCTCAGCTCCTCTCCTGGGTGCCGCACCCGGGCACCGAGGCTTACCTCGGCGCCACCGAGCGCGTCAGCCCCCAAGGCGAGGGCCTCCACGAGCTCACCGTGTTCGCGAAGGTGAGCGTGCTTTGGCGGGGATAGCCGACCGAGACGGTTCAACGTCTCGAAGGGCTATGGCCTAGCGCCGAACCCGCCGCTGGCGCGGAAATCGGGGATCGGATCCCAGTCTTCCCAGGCACGGAAGTCGGGGATCGGATCCCAGTCTTCCCACAGCCCATCCACGGTCCCGCCATACGCCATGGTCGAGGACTTGTAGCGGCCCGTCACCCGCACCACGACGATGTAGTCGCCGTCCATGTCCGGCGTGAAGCTGCCCGCCGCGCTGCCCACGCCGACGATGTCGTCCGCCGTGAGCGTAGAGCCCACCGGGAGCGCGCCGAAGCTCCACCGGTAGCTGAGCGTGTCGCCGTCGGGATCCGTAGACTCCGTGGCGTCAAACTTCACCACGTCGAGGCTGTTGATCCCGACGATGGCCTCAATCTCCGGCGCGCGGTCGTTCGTCCACAGGCCGGGCTTGTTCTTGATGAACCCGAACCCGCCGCCACCAGCGAGCTTGGACCGAGACGCCCCCTGCCCCACCCAGGCCTCCATGCGGCTCTGCGCACAGACCCCGGCGGCGTCACAGACGGTCACCCCGAGGGTGTAGACGCCCTCTACGTCCGGCTCAAAGCCCACCACGGCGGTGTCTGCGCCGACGAGCGCCGCGTCGGTCACCGACGAGCCCTCGGGCGCGGAGTCCACGGACCAAAGGATTGTGTGATGTTCCCCCGAGACGTCCACATCCAGCACGAAGGGCTGCCCCACAGCCCCGCTGCGCGCGGGACCAGGGGACACGATCAGAGGCAGCGCGTCGTCCTGAGGCGCACAAGCGGTTATGCCGGCCGCCAAGAGCGCCAGCGTCAGGGGGATTCTCATGTGAGCTCCTCAGTGTTTGTTCGACGAGACAGGTGACGAGTCAGTGTTTGTCGGCTTTCGGGACTCTGCCGGAATAGTACGGGCTCCCCGCACCCTCCCAGAGGGGCAGGTAGTCGGGATCTCGGAGGGCCTTCTCCAAGAACTTGATGTTTGACTGTACGGCGCGGCCCAGGTGCTCGGACGCGGCGTAGCGGTCGCCAAGGTGGGCATGGGCGATGCCCGAGTGGTAATGCGCGTTCCCGAGATCGTAGGGGATCAGCTCTAAGCACACCCCGACCATCTCCTCCCACAACGCGGCGTCTTCGTACACGAGCGCGAAGTTACACAGCACATACGCCTTGGGCCAGATCGTCTTCTCTGGGGCGATGAACCCCTCCAACGAGGCCAAGGCGTCCCGAGCGTTCTTGAGGTACTTCGTCGTACCGCCCAGACGAGCGTGCACAGACAGGGTGTAGGCGTACCGCAAGCTGTCGTAAGGCCGCATCTCTAAGGTCGCGGCGAGCATCAACAACATCTCGGCGTCACGCGCCAGAGGCCGGTGATCTTGCTCGATGAGACGGCGCCAGTTGCCGGTGTGTAACAGCGCGTCGGCGGCGTCGATGAGCACACGCGCCGGGTTTCGTGCGACGTGGCCAGCGTTCAGCTCGGCCCGCAGGCGCTCATACGCGAGCTGAATCTGCTCGGAGAGCGGGTTTGGCTGGGCCCACCGCAGCTTCTGCAAGACCGCGCCCGCATAGTGCCGCAGCTCCTCAAACGTGACGTCCGGCGCCTTGCGCACGGCGTTGAGCGCGGCGACCCCGGCGAGCAAGGTGCCCGTGAGCGGGGCGATCTCCGCGTCGAACTGCGCCCGGGCGGCGGCCTTGTCTTTGGCGCGAAGCTCGGCGAAGGCCGACTCGGCGATCTCGGTGAGATCATCGGCCTCGGCCTCACGCACCCGCTCGGCGAGATCGTAGTGGTACACGCCCACCCGGCGCCGGGCGGAGAGCGCGAGCTCGGTGAACGCGCCGTCTTTCCAGGCCGGGCGCAGGGCCGTGAGCAGGTTCTTCGTGGGCCGGGGCAGCGCGGGCACGATGACCTCGGCCGTCACCCGCCAGCGCCGCAGCCAGGTCGGCGAGGCGTCCCCTTCGGCGTCCCCGGACTTGCGCAGCTCCACCCGGGAGGTCGGCAGCGCCGTGCGCCGGGCCTTGAGCGCGGCGAAGAGCAGATCCGACACCGCGTCGATGTCGGCTGGATCGTCTTGGGCGAGCACGAGGGCGCCGTCGACGAGGTGGCTCAACAAGGACTGGCTCAGGGAGTTCTCGCCGATGGGCAAGACGAGCAAGGCGAGGTCCGGGGGCTCGCCGCCGAGGCTGAGGCCACGCATCGCCCGGCCCAAGGGCTCGACGGCGTCGGCGTCGCGGGCGTCGCGGCCGAGCACCATGCCCACCCCCATCGTCTCACCGTCCGAGAGCGCCGAGACGAGGCCGATCCTGCCCCGATCCAGGTTGTCTACGGGCAGCTTGGCGGAGAGCTCGCGCACATAGAGCGGCTGGCCTTGACCGCGGAGCAAAGACGAGAAGCCCGGCCCGTCCCCAGACGTCGCGCCGGAGAGGCCGAGGCTGGTCGCCGCGGTTAAGGTGTCACCGTCGATCACGACCACCCGGAAGCCCTCAGACACGAGCTGCAAGGCGATCCCCGCGGTGACCACGGCGACACGCTCAGGGGCGCTTGCGGAGAGCAGGGCGAGGATCGGAGTGGCGGGCATCATGATCCCGGGTGAAGCAGTCCAGGACTTGTCCTATACCACAGCGCCAATCCACGCCGCAAGACTGGCCTAAGGGCCTGTCATCGTGACATTTTTAGCGACTTGCCAGTCAGTTGACCGCTCCTTGTGCCACCTTGGCTGAGACCGAGCCTTCAGAGGCGCCAACTTTGCCCTCGCCGGGCCTTGGCGGGGCCGTGCATCGGGCGCCCAAGTGTCGAAGACCTCTACGCTTCTCCACCGCGCTCTCGCGGGGTCGTCCGGACATCCCGTGTCCAGCCGCCGGGTCTGGGGGACTGCGCCTGCGCGCAGCAAATTTTTCTTGCCCGAGGCTTCACCCGCGCCCGCAGGCGGAGGATCCAGACCAGCTCCGCGCCTGGGCTCACCAGCCCCGCAGCATCGCCGCGAGGCAGGCGCGCAGCTCCGGCGCCCACTCCACCTTGAGGTGGCAGAGCTCAGGCTTGACCAGGAGCGCGTCAAGATCGGGCTTCACCTGGGACATCTGGCCGAGGCCGACCACGAGCGCGTGGGCGCGTAAGAACAGCCGCACGCCGTCTCCGGGGCTGAGCTGGGGCAAGACGGCCTCGATCCGCGCGCCGACCTCACCCATTCGCTCAGCGAGGCGCAGCTTAAACGGCAGCACCAGCTCCGCCGAGACGTTCTGCTCGATGGTGAGGTGCAGCAGGCCCAAGAGGCGCACCAGGGTTGGGCGCTCGCTCAAGGTCTCGGCGAACAGCGCGGCGACCTGATCCGGGGCGTCTTTGCTCGGGCGCAGGGGTGCCTCGGCCAACACGTCAAACCAGGCCTCTAGCTCTTCGGCGAGCAAGGCCAAGAACAGCGCCTCTTTGGTGGTGAAGTAGAGGTACGCCGTGCCTTTGGCGAGCCCCGCCGCCGCGCTGATCTCCCCCATGGTGACCTGGGCGAAGGACTGCGTCTCAAAGAGGCCGCTCGCCGCGCGGAGCAGGGCCACGCGGCGGGCTTCTTTGGACTCGGCGTCGCGGGCGCGGGTGCGAGGCATCAGGACTCTTTGGGCTGCGGGAAGTTGCCGGAGAGGAAGGTGTCCCAGGCCCAGTCCGAGAGGAGCCGACGCTGGGCCATGAGCAGGTGGGCAGACGCCGTCACCGGATAACGCGCCTTGGGCTTGCGGGCGCCTATGGCCTTCTGGATCACCGCCGCGACGTCGTCGGGCGCGCCGCCCAAGGCCGCGAGCGGCCCCTTCTCATACGCCTCTTGGGTGGCCTTGGCGACGGCGGCGTTGAACTCGGCGTACACCCCGCCTTCAGCGCGGGCGATCGTTCCGGCGACGGCCTCGCCGAAGCCCGTCCGGATCAAGCCCGGCTGGATGAGGATGACGTCTACGCCGAAGCCCTTCACCTCAAACCGCATCGCGTCCGAGAGGGCCTCGACGGCGTACTTGCTCGCGTGGTAGAGCCCGCCGCCGGGGAAGGTCAGCGTGCCGCCCATGGAGCCGATGTTGATGATCTTGCCTTGGCGCTGGGCGCGCATCCCCGGCAGCACGAGCTGGCACATCCGGAGCAGGCCAAACACGTTCGTCTCAAACTGCCGCCGCGCGTCGGCCATCGACACCGACTCCACGGCGCCAGACTGGCTGTACCCGGCGTTGTTGATCAGCACCCCGACGGCCCCGTGCTCGGCCTCCACGGCGGCGACGGCCTGGGCCATGCTCGCCTCGTCGTTGACGTCCAGCGCCAAGGTGCGGCAGCCCGCCTCGGCCAAGGCCGCGAGGGACTCGACCTTTCGGGCGCTCGCGTAGACCGTGTGCCCCGCCTTCACCAGCCGCAGCGCCGTGGCCGCGCCGATGCCCGAGGAGCAGCCGGTGATGAGGATGACCTTGGACGGGGCCTGGGGGTTCGGCGTTGGCGCGACGGCGGACGAAGACATGAGCTCTCCTTGATGACTGGTGGTCAGTTATTAAATGACCGATAGTCAGTTGTCAAGAAGTGAGGTGCTTCCGGGCACCTGGGCGTCCGCCTCAGCGACGCTCTAACCAGCGCGTCGTGAAGATCTCCTCCTCCAGCGGCACCGAGAACAGCAGCTCCGTGAAGACGATCTCCGTCTTTGAGCCCTGCTGGAGCTTGTCCTCCACCGTCATCTTCATCGGGTACCAGCGGTCCCCGTACTGCTTGGGGTCGGACATGATCCACACCTTGAGCAGCATCCCGCTCAGCGCGTAGAGCTCCTGGCGCACGGGCAAGAGCCAGGCCTGGTCCACCCACACCTTGCGGCGGGGGTAACTCACGTCTTCAGACTTGGCGGTGAGGTCGAGCACCCAGCACGGCCGCCCGTTCATCGGCTCATCCGGCAGGGCCACGGCGTTGTAGTTGCTGCGCCAGTCGTCGGACTCGAGCATGTCCTCGTAGCTCAGGTCCGAGCCCATCATGCCTTGGCGCAGCATGTGGCCGCTGATCTTCTGCACCTTCTCGACGCTGGGCATGTACATCCACAGCTCGTCGCCCTTCTTCAGCATCTTGGTGCCCGCGTCGCGGGCGGGCGAGAGGTACTCCGAGGCGCCCTCTTCAGCGCCGCGCCCGTAGCTCACGATCTCGTAGCTCTTCACCCGGCCGTTCTTGGTGACGGTCATCGTCATGCGGCTGGAGCGGCTCTCGAAGGTGAGGTTCTGGTCGATGCGGGCGAGGATCTGGTCGGCGGTGAGCGGCGTGGCGGCCCAGGCGGGGCCAAGGGCCAAGAGCGCGAGGCTTGAGGTGATGAGCGCGCGGCGGGTGATCATCGGTGGCTCCGCATGGCGTCTACGGGCTGGATGCCCGCGGCGCGGATCGAGGGGAGGAGCGCGCCCAAGACGGCCATGCTCAGGCCGAGGGCGAAGGAGATGAGGGTGACCTCAAGGGTGAGATCGGCGTGAAAGGTGGTCGAGATGGGCAGGCTGACCTGGGCGGAGACCTTCTCTCCCATCTCGACGCCGTCCCGCTCCAAGAAGTACGAGACGAGCGCGCCGAGGCCGACCCCAGGCAGCGCGCCGAGCACCCCGATGACCAGGGCCTCGACCACGAACAGGAACACCACGGAGACCCGGTCCATGCCCAGGGCCCGCAGGACGCCGACCTCGCTCGTGCGCTCCAGGACCGACATCAGCATGGTGTTGAGCACACCCAAGGCCGTGATGAACACGATGGAGCCCGCCAGCACACCGTACACGAGGTCGGTCATGTCGGCGATCGTCGCGAACAGGGGCCGCTCGCTCCAGGCCTGCACCAGGTACGGCTTGAGCGCCGGGGACTCGCGCAGGGTGGCGGCGACCTCCCGGGCGCGGGAGGGATCCCCGATGCGCACCGCCACCTCGATGGCGCCGTCGGGGATGTCGGTGAGGTAACGAAGGCGCTCTAGGCTGGCGTAGGCTTGGCGGTTGGAGAGCGCGTCCGTGGCGTCGATGATGCCGACGAGCACCCCCTTGATCGGCGAGATGGAGCCGTCTTGGGTCTGGCCCAAGAACAGCACGTCCTCGCCAATCTTGGCGCCGACGTCCTCGGCCAGGGTCTTGCCCAAGATGACCTGCGCCGACTCCTCGCCAGGGGTGAAGAAGGCGCCCTCGACGAGCTGCTCGTCGAGGTTCATCACGTCCTCGTAGTACGACCGCTCGGCGCCCAACAAGAGGCCGAAGTGTTCGCCGATCTCTTCCCCCGCGGAGACGGTCACGCCGACGCGGATGAGCGGGTGGGCGTCGTAGCCGGCGTCTTGGATGGCTTTGACCACCGGCGCCGTCTCGGCGATGTTCTCGTACAGCGGGAAGAGCTCCTCCCGGGCCTCGTACTCGGGCTTGAGCACGCGGACCTCACCGGCCGTCGCCGCGATGTTGTCGACGAGCCCGCCGAGCAGGCCATCGAGCCAGCTCAGGCCGATGATCAACAAGGTCGTGCCGAGCAAGATCGTCATCGCCGTGAGCGCCGTGCGCCGGGTGTTTCGCGCCGTGTTTCGCAGCGCCATTCGCAGCAGGTCGCCCATCAGTCCGCCCTCACCGCGTCCGCGGGGTTGAGCTTCGACGCGGTGCTCGCCGGGATGAAGCTCGCCAGGATCGCCACGACCGACCCAAACACGAGGCCGCCGAGGAGCGGGCCTACGCTGAAGTTGGTGTAAAACATCGTGTCAAAGGCGAAGCTCGCGGCCTCGAAGTTCGCGGCCTTGGAGAAGTCGATGCCGACGGTGGAGAGGTAGTAGTTGTACCCGCCGCCGATGAGCACGCCCAAGAGCGAGGCCACGAGGCCCATGGCCGCGCCCTCAAAGACAAACATCGCCTGGACCTGCCGAGGCGACATGCCCATGGCCATCAGCGCGCCGACCTCCCGCACCCGCTCATAGGCCGCCATGATCAAGGTGTTGGCGATGCCCGTGGCGGCGATGGCCATGAGCATAAACACCATCAACTGGATGGCGCTGCGGCGGATGTCGTTGAGCGCGAGGATGTCGGCGGCCTCGTCGCGCCAGGTCGTCGCCCGCCAGCCGCCGAGGCCGTTCAGGCGCGGCGCCCAGGTGAAGGCGTCGTCGCGGTGGTCCAGGCGCAGGGCGATCTGGCTCGGGCCCGGGGCGCGCACGAGCTCATCGGCCAAGGCGAGGGTCATCAGCACGGCGTTGTTGTCCACCGCCGGGCTGCGGGTGGTCACGAGGCCGGAGACCACGACGGAGAGCGCGTTCTGGGCGCCTTTGCTCGTGCGCGCCTGGAGGATGACCTCGTCGCCGACGGCCACGCCGAGGATGCGGCCCAGCCGGGCGCCGACGAGCACCTCGCGGCCCTCGGGCATGGCCCCGTCGATGCTCCACTTCTCGCGGGGAAACACCTGGGCGTCACGCGCCGGGTCTACGGCGAGGCCCGTGGCGCGGAGGCCGTCGGGGCCGCGGATGAGCTTCACGTCGAACAAGAGGCGCTCGGTGTAGACGACGTCCTTGTTGTTGAGCTGGGCGAGGAGCTCGGCGGGCACGGGCTCCAGGCCGTCGATGGGGTTGTTCATCGCCTCGGTGTCGTAGCCGCCCGGCCGCAGCAGCACATGGCCGGACTGGGTGTCGATGCCCGTGCGGATGACGTTCTCATCGAGGCCGTCGACCATGCCGAAGCCCAGCACCATCAGGGCCACCCCGGCGATGGCCGCGACGGAGGTGAGCAGGCTGCGCTTGACGTTGCGGGTGAGGTTTCTCAGGGCGAGGCTGAACAAGAAGCTCATCGGCTCACCCGCTCATCGGCCACGATGGCGCCGTCGCGCAGGCGCACGACCCGGTTCACCCGGCTCAAGACGAGGTTGTCGTGGGTCGAGAACAAGAAGGTGGCCCCGCGCTCCTCGTTGAGCTTACGCATCAGATCCAGGACGGCGGCGCCGTTCACCGAGTCGAGGTTCGCCGTGGGCTCATCGGCGATGACGAGTTTCGGGGCCTTCACCAGGGCCCGGGCGATGGCGACGCGCTGCTGCTGGCCGCCGGAGAGCTGGTTCGGGCGGCGGTGGAGCTGATCGGCGAGGCCGACATCGACGAGCGCCTGCTCGGCCCGGGCGCGGTCGGGGGGCTGACCGCCGAGGCGTAAGGCCAGCTCGACGTTCTCTAGGGCGCTGAGCACGGGGATGAGGTTGAACGACTGAAAGACGAAGCCGACCTTCTCGGCCCGCAGGCGCCCAAGATCCGCGGCGCTCAGGCCCTTGACCCGCTGGCCATCCAAGACGACCTCCCCTTCGCTCGCCTGATCCAGACAGCCGACGATGTTCAAGAGCGTCGTCTTGCCCGAGCCCGAGGGCCCGGCGAAGGCGAGCAGCTCGCCGGACTCGACGGTGAGGCTCACCCCCTTGAGCGCGACCACCTCGCTCTGGCCCATGGGGTACCGCTTGACGACGTCTTGGAGGCTGAGGATCGGCACCAGGGGCTCCGGGGCTGGAGAGGGCTCAGAGGCTGTAACGAACGTAGGCGAAGGCGGTCCAGTCGGCGATGAGGCCCGAGAGGTCGAGGTCTGTGGGGCCCACGGCGAGGGTGCTCAGCGACGCGCCCGGGGCGAACTCGCCCTCGCCCAGGGGGAGCTGGGCGCCGAGGTTCATCGTCCAGGCCGCGCCAGGGCGCCAGCTCACCGACGGGATGAGCAGGGTTGAGCGGTCTTCTAGGTTCATCAGCCCGGCCACGGAGCCTGACCAGTCCTCAAACGCCGACGCGCTCACGCTCACGAGGCCGTAGTGCTGGCCGATGGTGAACCGGGGGATGGCGGAGGTCGCCACGCCCTCGTCTTCGAGGCTGTCCTCAGCGCAGTCGGGCAGCACCGACCCGCCGCCCCGGGCGCTCAAGGAGTACAGCGCCGGATCCTCAAGCCCCGTGCCGTCGTAGGTGTACTGCGCGGCGACGATGAGGCGGTCGAGCACGTTGAACGAGTAGTCCACCCCCGTCGAGACGACCAAGGCGGGGCTAGACAGGCTCGTGCGCCCTTCAGCCCAGAAGCCGACGACGGCCTGGCCCTTCACGTCGAAGCCGACGAACATCTCCGTGGCCTCGGGCTCGCTCACGTCCGTCGAGAGCGCGGCGAAGAGCGCTGAGAAGTCGGCCCCCAAGGCGTTCGCTGTCGCCTTGACCCCGGCCCGGGCGCCTTGCAGGTCTTTGGTGAGGCCGACGACGCCCATCACCTGATGGCGCTCGCCGATGGGCACGGTGACCCGGGCGGCGTCTACGCCTTGGCGCTGGCGCCAGGGCTCGGAGAGCAGCACTTCAGCGAAGAGATCCGTGGGGTTCAAGAACTGCGCCGAGCCCCAGTTGACCGCCTGACGGCCCACGCGAACGTCGAGGCGCTCGCCGTACAGGTCCACATAGAGCCGGTCCACGAGGAAGGCGTCGTCCGCGCTGCCCAGGCGGGGCGGCGCCTCAAGGCTGCAGCCCCCAGCCTCTAAGGCCGGGCCGAGCTGATCCTCGATGATCGCGTAGGCCTCTTCAGTGTTGTACCGGCCCTGCACGAGGCTCAACTGGGGGGTCGCGTGCAGCGTTAGGCGCTCTGTGACCTCTACGTCAAAAGACGGCCGGTACACCTCGACCGTCTGCCACGGCACACCTTCTAGCCCACCCGAGAGCTGGCCTCGAAGCTCCGCGAAGCCCGAGAGCTCCTGCGCCTGCGCGACCCCAAGAAGCCAGATGACGGTGACCATACAACCTCCCTAACCATGCGATAGTGCAACCGCGACGCCGTACCCCGGATGGATCCTGATGAAGCGCACGCTCCTCACACTGCTTCAGCTCTTGCCCCTCACCGCCCTGGCCGGATCCTTCGGCGGGCCGGGCACCCTGGCCCCGGACCGGGCCTTCGACGTGCGGCACCTGCACCTCGATCTCACCGTGCTCCCCGAGGCGCGCCGCGTTGAAGGCGCCGTTGAGCTCGGCGTGGTGCCCTTCCCCAACGGCGACGGCCAGCTCTTGCTGAACCAGATCGCGCTGGAGATTCAGTCTGTTCAGGCCGGCGGCAAAGACCTGCCCTTCGTCGTCGAGGGCGAGACCTTGCGGGTGAACCTGGACCCGTCGTTGGGGGAGCAGACCGTGCGCATCGAGTACGCGGCGAGCCCCAAGTCGGGGCTGCACTTCCGCGCGCCGGGCCCGGACTCCTCCGACACCTACGCGGAGGTCTGGTCTCAAGGCGAAGGTGAAGAGAACCGCCACTGGATCCCCCTGCCCGACCGCCCCGACGACCGCTTCACGACCTCGGCGCGCATCGTCGTCCCCGAGGGTTGGCGCGCGCTGTCGAACGGCCTCGGCGGCTTCGACGGGACGGCCTGGACCTACCGCCTCGAACAAGAGCACGTCGGCTACTTGATCATGCTCGCCGCGGCGCCCTACGAGGTGCGCTCGGCCACCTGGCGGAACCACCCCATCGAGCAGTGGATCCCCCCCAACGCCACCGCCGACCAGGCCGCGCGCACCGGCGAGCACATCCCGGGGATGCTCGACCTGTTCAGCCTGCTCACCGGCGTGGAGTACCCCTACCCCACCTATCGGGAGGTGTTCGTTCAGCGCTTTCTGTACACCGGCATGGAGAACACCACCTCGACGGTGATGCACCGCCGGGTCTTGGGCACCAAGGACGACCCGGCCCATGGCGACGGCGGCGAGAGCGTCACGGCGCACGAGCTCGCGCACCAGTGGTACGGCGACCTCTTGACCTGCGACACCTGGACCGAGCTGTGGCTCAACGAGGGCTTCGCCACGTTTTTTGCCGCCGAGTGGATGCGCAGCCGCCACGGCGAGCACCACTTCGCCGCCAACCTCGCCGATCGTATCCGCTCCGCGAGCAGCGGCACCCCCGGCCCCCTCGCCGGGCGGTCCTGGTCCACCGCCAAGGGGGACCACGGGCCGAACGATCGGGTCTACACCAAGGGCTCGGCGGTGCTCCAGGCCCTGCGGGTCTACTTGGGCGAGGACGCCTTCTGGGCGGGGATTCGCCGCTACACCCAAGGCCACGCCCATGGCCAGGTCGAGAGTGAAGACCTGCGGCAGGCCATGGAGCAGGCCAGCGGGCGGCACCTGCGCTGGTTCTTTGACCAGTGGGTGCACAGCCCCGGCGCGCCGACGCTGAGCGCCTCGGCGAGCTGGTCAAACGGCGAGCTGAGCCTCTCCTTGCGGCAGACCCCCCCTGAAGGCGCCGAGCCCTTCGCGCTGCCGATGACCGTCGAGGTGGGCACCAAACGGGGCCCCGTGCGCCGAAAGATCCTCATGGACATCGCCCAGGTGCGGGTGGTGCTGCCCTTGGACGAGGCCCCGGACTACGTCGCCTTTGACCCCGACGGCGGCCTGCCGGTGAAGCTGGAGGTCACCCAGAGCCCGGAGATGTGGCTCAACCAGCTCAAGTCGTCCACCGCCTACGGCCAGGTGCTCGCCGTCCGGGCCTTGGGGGGGCTCCCCCCGACCAAGGCGATCACCGACGCGCTCCTGGCCTTGCTCAACGGCGATGATCTGGACATGGCCATCGAGGCCGCCCACGCCTTGGGGGAGCAGCCCGACAAGGCCCACCACGCGGCCTTGATGGCGACCATGTTGAGCCCCGCGGCCCGGATTGAGCTGCGCATCGTCGCCGCGAGCCAGCTCAGCGGGGCGCCCAGGGACACGGGCCTGCTCGCCGCCTTGGCGAAGACGGCCAAAGACGCCACGAACCACCCCGACCTCCGCGCCGCCGCCCTGCACGCGCTGCGCCCCCACGACCGCGCCCAGGCCCGCGGCCTCGCCCAGGCGGCGCTCAAGGGCAAGCCTTCGCCGGGGGTGTCCAACCCCTTCGTCGAGGCCGCCCTGGACGTGTTGAGCCGCGTGGCCAACCCCGACGATCTGAACCTCACCCTGCGCTGGCTGAACCCCCAG
>JBEAVX010000564.1:0-2918 GCA_041160755.1 Pseudomonadota bacterium | reverse complement strand
AGAGCGTGATGCGCGCCCCGATCACCGTCCTGCTCCTCGCCGCGGCGACCCTGACCCCCGCCGCCCTCGCCTTCGCCCCGGACGACACGGTGCACATCGGCGTCGAGCCGGCGCGGGTGGTGCGTTACCACAAAGAGGTTCAGCACCGGCTGGGCCAGTCCGGCGCGTGGTCGGCGTTCCAAGACGACTTTGGCGCGTCTTGGCAGGCGCGTTTTGACGAGCGCACGGGCCTCCCCCACCGCGCCTGGGGCCCGGGGATCGAGCTCGGCGCCCTGCGCAGCGTCCAAGACGTCGAGTCAAGCCTGCGTGACCTCATCGCCCGGCACCCCCAGCTCTTCGGCGTGAGCGGCGCTGACCTGGGCCCGGCCCGCATCGGCTACGTCGAGCGCACCGACACCTGGTACGCCACCTTCGATCAGCAGGTCCAGGGCGTGCCGGTCTGGCGCGGCGGCCTCACCTTCCGGGTTCGCCTGGGCAAGCTCATCCTCTTCGGCGTCGAGACCCACCCCGCCGCCCGGGGCCTCAACGTCACGCCCCAGCTCAACGCCGAGCTGGCGATTCAAGAGGCCGTGCGCCAAGGCCCCGCGCCCTCGGCCTTCCACGACGCCCCCGACGCCCGCCTCGTGCTCTTCCCCGAGGACCGCGACGGCCAGCTCACCTACCGCCTCGCCTGGGAGACCCGCACCCGCACCAGCACGCCCCCGGGCCTCTGGGTGAGCCTCATCGACGCCCGCAGCGGCGAGCTTTTGCACGTCTGGAACGAGGTGCGCTTCTTGACCGGCCAGGTCACCGGCCTGCACTCCGAGCGCACCCTCGACGGCAGCATGATCACCTCGCCGATGCCGCTCCTCACCGTGAAGAACGGCGCCGGGGCCTCGACCACGACGGACTGGAGCGGCAACTTCACCCTGGAGGAGTCCGGCAGCTTCTCCGTCGCGCTCACCGGCTCCTACATCAACGTGCGCAACCGCCAGTCGAGCAACGGCGCGGGGAGCTTCACCGGCGCCACCTTCGAGTGGACGACGGCCTCGGCCACCCAAGCCGAGATCGACAGCTACGTCTTCTTGCACCAGGTCCGCGACTTCTGGGAGCCCCTCACCCCCGAGGTGAGCATGGTGGACGACCTGCTCACCTCCAACGTGAACGTGAGCGGCTCGTGCAACGCCTATTATGACGGAAACGTCAACTTTTACCGCGCGGGGAGCGGCTGCAACAACACCGGCAGCATCGCCGACGTGAACTACCACGAGTGGGGCCACGGCTTTCACTACACGAGCCTCCAGGCCGGCACCTTCGACGGCTCGATCTCCGAAGGCATCGGCGACGTCACCTCGGCGCTCTTGACCGGCGACCCGGTGATCGCGCCCTACTTCTCGACCTCCGGCGCCGGCATCCGCGAGATCGCCACCGACCTGCGTTACCCCGAGGACATCACCGGCGAGGTCCACGCCGACGGCCTCATCTTCGCCGGGGCGATCTGGGATCTCTGGGCCGAGCTGGAGACGGTCTACGACAAAGAGACGGCGTGGCTGCTCACCGCCCAGCTCTTCGCCGACGCCATCAAGGCCGGTCCCACGATCCCCGACAGCTACGACGAGCTCGTCGCCGCCGATGACGACAACGGTGATTTGAGCGACGGCACGCCCAACCAGTGCTCGATCCTCAACGCCTTCGCCCTGCACGGCCTCGGGCCCGGCGGCAGCGGCGGCAGCACCCTCACCGTGGCCCACGAGACGCTCACGAACCAAGAGCCCACGGCGCCGGAGTACCCGCTCAGCGCCGAGCTCACGAGCTTCGCCCCGGACTGCGTGGCCGCCGAGGCTGAGGAGGCCGTCGTTCATTACTCCATCGACAGCGGCGCCACCTGGTCCGACGCCATGCTCTCCTTGAGCGGCAAAGGGGACGTCGCCGGGGCCATCCCCGCCCAGCCCCAGGGCTCCGTCGTCGAGTACTACGTCTCGGTCACCAACACCGACGGCGACGTCGTCCAGAACCCCACCGGCGGCTCGATCAACCCCCACAGCTTCATCGTCGGCGAGCTGGTCGAGGTCTACTGCGAAGACTTTGAGGACGACGACGGCGGCTACACGAGCGAGCTCGTCGCCGGAGAAGAGACCGAAGGCGCGGACGACTGGCAGCGCGGCGTGCCCCAAGGCAAAGCGGGCGACCCCGACTTCGCCTGGTCAGGCCGCCGGGTGTGGGGCAACGACCTCGGCCAGGAAAACTACAACGGCGAGTACCAGGCCGAGAAACACAACCGCCTCACCTCCGTCGCCATCCCGCTCCCCACCGACTCCGACACCTTCTACCTGCAGTTCCGCCGCTGGCTGACCGTCGAGGACGGCTACTACGACAAGGCCCGGGTGCTGGTCGACGGCGAGGTCGCCTGGGAGAACCACAAGACCAAACGTGACATCGGCGACGAGCACCACCTCGACGACCAGTGGGCCCTGCACTCGCTGCAGGTGGCCGATCTCGACGGCGACGGCGCGGTCACCATCGCTTGGGAGATCGAGTCCGACCAGGGCCTCCACATGGGCGGCTGGAACCTCGACGACGTCTGCGTCTACGCGCTCAAGGTGGTGGACATCCCCGTGGACACCGGCGGCGACGACACCGGCGGCGGCGACGACACCGCGAGCGGCGGCGACGACGACAGCGGCGACGTGGGCCAGAACGACGACACCGGCGAAGAGGGCGACATCGCCATCAAGCCGGCCTGCGGCTGCGCGGCGGATCCCGCGCCGTCTTCAGGCCTCGCGCTCTTGGGCGCCTTGGCGGGCCTCGCCCTCTCCCGCCGCCGTCGGTGATCGGCGCCCTCGCCCTGGTCGGCGTCGCCTGGGCGGAGCTGCCGCCCCGGGACTACCGCGAGGCGCTCTTGGGCGCGGTGGAGTCCGAGGCCGACCGCCTGATCGTGG
>JBEAVX010000526.1:0-7937 GCA_041160755.1 Pseudomonadota bacterium | reverse complement strand
GAAGAGGCCCGAGCCCGACGCGGCGCCCGAGACAAACCAGGACTCCTTGAACGGCAGGGTGAGATCCACCGCGGCGACGGTGTTGGACGCGCCGCCGGGGGTGAGCACGTGCTTCTCGGCGAGGCTCAGGCCCACGCCGCCGCCGTCGAGCACGTCCACGCGCCCCCGGGCGAAGCTGTTGAGGGTCACCTGGCCGTCGAGGTCGGACTCCGAGAAGCCGGGGGTGCCGTCCTCGTGGATCGACGAGATGGGGGAGAGATCGGCGGCGTTCAGCGCGCCGAAGGTGACCGGCCCGCCGCGCCCGGCGAGCTTCAGCCCATAGGCCGGGGCGTTGATGCGCCGGGTGTAGAGGGTGTCCAGCGGGTCGTTAAACGCCTCGACGCCCTCCAAGAAGAACGGGCGGCGCTCGGCAAAATAGAAGGCGAAGCGCTGGTTGAGGTCGAGCTGGCTGGGGTCGCCCTCGACCTGGGAGAAGTCTGGATGAACGGTCGCCGCGAGGCGGCTCCCGGCGGAGATCGCGAGGCGCGCGTCGAGGGCGGGCCACAAGGCGTCGTGCCAAGGGTCGAGGCCTGTCCACTGGAGCCCGCCGTCTTCCCCCGGGGTGCCGTGCTGGCGCGCGACGAGGACCGGCATCAGCTCGATCTGGGCGCGTTGGGGCGGCGGGGTGAGCCCGGTGAGCCGCGCGGCCTGAGAGAAGAGCTGGGGGTGGCCGCGCTGCAGCGTCGGGAAGCTGTATTTTGCGCCCTCGCCGGGCACCTTACGCGTGACGATGAGCCCCCAGGTCTGGGGGTCGGCCCCGGTGTCGGGGTAACGAAGGGAACGAAACGGGATGGCGATCTCTAAGGTGAACCCGTGGGTGTGCCGTGAGGTCTCGGCGTCGAGCACGGTGTTCCAGTCTTGCACCCACTCGCCGTTCGCCCAGCGCGCGTCTTGCTGTACGCCCAAGGCGTTGAAGTAAAAGACGAAGCCGTTGCGCTCATCGTTGAAGGTGTCGAGGAGATGCCGATCTGATCGTCGTCGTTGAGATCTTCGCGGGGGCTGAGCCGGGCGCGGATGGGGCGCTTGGTGTCCTCGACGGACACGCCGATGTAGAGGGTGTCAGCGCTCTGCACCACCCGCACCGAGACGCGCTCATCGGGGGCGCCGCCCGGGGCGGGCACATACCGCGTGAACTGGGTGATCTCCTGGGCCTGGGCCCAGCTTGGCTCATCGAGGCGGCCATCGACGGTGAGCGGCGTCGGGCTGGGCGCGGCGACGACCTCCGGCGCGGACGGCGCGGCGGCGAAGGCGGCGAAGGAGAGACACCACAGCGTGAGCACCTGAACCTCGGGCAGCCCGCTCCAGATACCATAGAAGGAGGGGGGCCCAGCGACGTTTTTGTGTCGAATACACGCCCGCCAGCGCCAGGGGCCCGGGAGCTCTACGCCGCCGGGCTCAGATCCCCGAGAGGACGGCGAGGTTCCCCTGGGCCGCGCGCAAAAGATCGTACTCACCGCCCTCGGGGGGCTGCTCCAGGGGATCGATCACCACATGGCGGACGGTCTCTGGGAAGGCCGCCCGCACGGCGTCCGAGGGCGCCTGCTCCCACCACAGCATCGGCGCGTCTTGGCCCGAGGCCCAGGCGTCAAACGCGGCGAGGGACTCGGCGCTCGGCGGCGTCTCCGGGTCAAAGTCAAACGAGGTGAGGTCGAGGGCGTAGCGCCGGGCGAGGTAGTTGTAAGCGGGGTGGTTCGCCGCGATTCGCCGCCCCGAGAGCGGCGCGAGGCCCGCCTGCAGCGCGACGTGCAGGGCCTCCAGCTCACCCTTGAGCACCGCCCCGCGCTCGTCCCAGGCGCCTTCGGGCCGCGCGCGGCGAAGGGCCGCGGTGAGGGCGTCGGCCTGCTGCGCGAGGAGCAGGGGATCCATCCAGGTGTGGGGGTCGAGGCCGCCGTGGCTGTGCTCTCCGGCGGCGCCGTGTCTGTGTCGGGTCTCGGGGAGCGTGATGAGGTCGAGGCCATCGGCGGTGAGCACGAGGCGCGAGGCCGGGAGGCTCGCGGTGGTGAGCCAGGCCTCATAGCCCGCGCCGTTGCCGACGATGAGGTCGGCCGCTTGAAGCGCGGCGATGCGCTCGGGCGGCGGCTGGTAGCTCGGCGGATCTTCGCCCACGGGCAGAAGACGCTCGACGACCACGCCCTCACCGACGAGGCGCTGGGTGAGCCACTGGGCGGGGAAGCTCAGCGCGACGACCTGGAGCGGGGCCTCGGGCGCCGGTGGAGCGACGGGCGCGGCGTCGCCGCTGGGGGGCGCGGCGTCGCAGGCGAGCCACAGAATCGTGAGCAGCATAGGGCCTCCGATCGGCTGTGCGCCTTAACCGCTCTTGGGCCGCCGTGCGCGGCGCGGGCCGAGGAGATAGCTGCCCTCGCCGCCTCAACCCCCTCGCAGAGAAGACCCCATGCGCCTCGCGCTCGTGACCTGCCAGAGCCTCCCCCGCGCCGTCGAGGACGACGCGCCCTTGTTCCAGCACCTCCGCGCCGTCGGCCAAGACTTCGAGTCTGTGGCCTGGGACGACCCGGCGGTGCGCTGGAGCGAGTTTGACGCGGCGATCGTGCGCACCACATGGGATTATTGTCCGCGACTCCCCGAGTTCTTGGCCTGGGCGCGGCGTGTGGCCCAAGAGACGCGGCTGTTTAACCCCTGCGAGGTGCTCACCTGGAACACGAACAAACGGTACCTCGCCGCCGTGGCCGCCGAGGGCGCCTCGATCATCCCGACGGAGTGGGTGACCCCCGCCGAGGCGGAGACCTTGCCTGAGCGCCTCGCCGCGCGGGGCTGGGGTCGCGCGTTCGTGAAGCCCGTCGTCGGGGCGGGCAGCGACCACACGCTCCGCGTCGAGGACGACCCGCAGAGCCGCGCCGCCGCCGTCGCGTTTCTGCGCGATTACCCTGTCGCCGAGGGCGCCTTGGTCCAGCCTTACCTTCACCGTGTGGAGTCCGTCGGCGAGCTGTCGTTGGTGTTTTTTGGCGGCCAGTTCTCTCACGCGGTCTGCAAGGTGCCCCCGGCGGGGGACTTCCGCGTTCAGGTCAACTGGGGAGGGCGATACCGGGCTTACACCACGAGCGCGTCTGAGCGCGCCGTCGCCGAGGGCTGCTTGGAGGCCGCCGGGCGCGCGTTTGGCCTCACCGCGCCGCTCCTCTACGCCCGTGTCGATCTGCTCCAGTCGCCCGAGGGGCGCTGGTGGCTCAATGAGCTGGAGCTCGTCGAGCCCGCGCTCTACTTTGAGCACGCCCCAGAGGGTCCGGCGCGGCTGCTCGCGGCGATCCGAGCGGCGATGACCGCCGCGTCGGTCTAAAACCGCCGCGAGAGGCGCATGCCGATGAGGTAGCCGGTGAACGACGGCTCCAGGCGGTAGCGGTGGGCGGCGAGGCCGATCTGGCCGACGCCGTACCAGTGCCCGCCGCGCACCACCCGGGCGACCTTGGGGTCGGCGAGCTCCCGAATCTGCGTCTCCCAGCGCTCCGTCACGCGGCCCCGCTCAAGGGGTGGGCCTCCCGTCCGGAAAGGATCGCGGCACCAGTCCATGATGTTGCCCGCGAGGCCACGGACGCCGTAGGGGCTCTCGTCGATGGGGAAGGAGTCCACAGGCGTCGGGAAGGGGTGAGACGGGCGGGAGTCGCGCATGTTGCAGAAGGTGGGGTCGATGGTGTCGCCCCAGGGCAGACGGCGGCCATCGACGCCCCGGGCGGCCTTCTCCCACTCCAGATCGCCGGGCATGGTCCAGGTCTGGCCGGTGCGTCGTGTCTCATAGGCCGCGAAGGCCCGGGCGGCGTGCCAGCCCACCATGATCGCCGGCATCTCGGCGGTCATCGGGTAACGGCGATGTCCCTCCCGAATCCTGAAGCGACCGTCGGGCCCACGGTCGTGCAGGGCGTGGCCCTCAAACCGTGGCTCGTAGCTGAGGGCCGACTCCTCGTCGCCCTCGTCCAACAGCGTGTTGAGGAACTGAATAAACTCGGCGTTGGTGACGGGGAACCGCCGCATGACGAGGCCGTCGAGCCACACCTGACGCTCGGGCAAGCTGCCCTCGGCGAGGGGGTCGCCGCCGCAGGTGAACCAGCCCGCCGGGATGTAGCAGTCGTTCGGCCCGAGGGAGCCCGCGACGGGCAGGGGGATCGGCAGCGGCTCGCCTTCGCCCGGCGGCACGCCCGTCCACCGCTCCCCGCGGCGAATTCGCACGGGATAACGCACCTCGTCGCGGCCCGGCGCGCGCAGGACGATGAGGTAGGAGCCCATGGGCAAGGGCGCGTCGATGATCGGCGTCTGACCGAGCGTTCGCACAAACTTCTGCCGATAGCGTCGCTGGAAGGGCTCGTAGCGGTACAGCAGGGCCTCGGCGCCGGGGGGGTCGGTGAACAAGGTCACCGCGCCGTCGCCGCGCAGGTAGGCCTCGTGCTCTCCGGTGTGGTGGCTGCGGAGCAGCACCTCCCACTGGGCGGCGGCGTTTCGATCGCGGCGCGCCTCGGCCTCGACGTGGCGCTGGCGATACAGTCGCGCGAGGCGCCGGTGGGCCTCGGGGTGGTCGGGGGCGTAGGTGATGGCGGCCTGCAGCACCCGCTGCAGCTTGGCCTCACGGGCCCGGGCCGCGACCTCCAGGCCCTCGGCCTCCTCGACACGCTCCCAGGCGGGGAGCTTTTGTTCGACGGGATCTTCGGGGTTCACGTCCGCGAGCAGGCGATCGGCCTCGTCCCGGAGACGCGCCGAGCGCGCGAAGAGCTGGTGCAGCTCAGGCATGAGCCCATCGGCCTCCCTCAAGAACTGCTCGGCTTGATCTTGGCGGCGGAGGCCCTCTAGCCAGTCGCCGATCTGCGCGGCGAGCACGAGGGCGTCGCGGGGGCGGTCCTCTGGCGCCCGGGACATCGCGGTGTGGCAGATCTCACGCAGCACAGAGGGGACGTACGGGTCCTCCCTCAGATCGGGCTGGTCCTCTCCAGAGGCGCGGTGGGCGAAGGCGGCGTTCGCCTGAAAGACCGAGTCCCGATCCGGCGGCGGAGGTGGCCCGGCGAGCACCGCGTTCACGACCGATCCGCCGTCGCCGCCGGTGTAGGGCGCGCGACCGGAGAGGATCGTGTACAAGATCGCGCCCAGACAGTAGATGTCTGTGGCGGGTCCGATGGCGGCGAGGTCTCCGGCGGCCTGCTCAGGCGCCATGTAGGCCGGTGTGCCCGCCACACGACCGTCGAGGGTGTGGCTCTCGCCTTGGCCTCGCTCGATGATGACCGGGTCAAAGTCGCCGAGGCTGTCGGTCCAGTTGGCGGCGGTGCGTAGGGTCGCGAGGCCCCAGTCGAGCACACGCACCTCGCCGAACTGGCCGAGCATGACGTTGGAGGGCTTGAGATCGCGGTGAATCACGCCTCGGCTGTGGGCGTAGGCGACACCTTCACAGAGACGGCGGAAGGCCTCGATGAGCTTGCGGAAGGTCCAGCCGCTCACGCTCGGGCGCCAGGGGCCTCCTGAGGAGGCGCGGTGGACCTCACGAATGGCCTTGGAGAGCGTCTCGCCGCGCACCTCCTCCATCGTGAAGTACAGACGGCCATCATCGAGGTGGCCGAGCTCGTACACCGGCACGATCGACGGGTGGCGGAGCTGGGCGGAGATCTGCGCCTCCTCCACAAATCGCGCTAACTCGCGCAGAGAGCCGCTGATGTGCTCGTGAATGACCTTGAGCGCGAGGCTGCGGTTGAGCAGAGAGTCGTAGACCCGATGGACCGTGCCCATCCCGCCCGAGCCGATGACGCCCTGGTCCTCGTAGCGCGCGATGCGGCGGACGTCGCCGCGGGGGGCGAGGGGCGGCGGGGTCGCGCTGGCGGAGGTCGGCGGGTGCCCCGAGGTGCTGGCCACGCCGCCGTTTCGGGTGGGCATGAGCGTCGATCCCGGCGGCAAGGTGCGCTGGCCGCTGATGAGATCGGGGATCGTGGCGTTGGAGTCGGCCCGCTGGGCACGCTGGAAGAGCCGGCTCAGCTCCTCGCGGGCGGCGTCGGGGAGCTTGTACTCTTCGCAGATCCGCTGGAGCTCTCGCTCAAACATCGGGGCCTCCCCGCGCAGAGAGCACCGCACGAACGCCGCCGCTGGGGGCGATGGTGATGTGTTTACGGCGGGTCTGCGGCGTCTTGTCGTCGGCCTTGGCGAAGTGAAAACGCCGGAAGAGCGCGCCGAGCACGAGCTTCATCTCGTAGAGCGCGAAGGCCATCCCGACGCAGCGCCGGGCGCCGCCGCCGAAGGGCAGCCACTCGAAGGGCGAGAAGCTGCGCTCCAAGAACCGTTCCGGTCGGAACCGCTCGGGCTCGGGGAAGACCTCTTCGCGGCGATGGGCGAGCCAGATGCACGGGAACACGCCGACGTTCGCGGGCACGGTGAAGCCGCGCAGGGGCAGCTCCGCGCGGGTGATGCGGCTCACCAAGGGCAGGACGGGGTGCAGGCGTAAGGTCTCGCGGCAGATGGCGTCCAAGAACGGCAGGCGCTCCAGCGCCTCGGGCCCGGCGTCTTCGCCCAAGGCGTCGAGCTCGGCGCGCAGCCGCTCGGCGGCGTCGGGGTTGTCCATGAGCTCCCACACCGCCCAGCTCAGGCTCGTGGTGGAGGTCTCGTGACCGGCGATCAGCATGGTCATCATCTCGTCGCGCAGGGCCTCGTCGCTCATCGCGGCGCCGTCCTCGTAGCGGGCGCCCATCATCAGGCTGAGGATGTCGCTGCGCCCGTCGAGGCCACGCGCGCGGCGGTCGTTGATCTCCAGGTCGATGAGCGCGTGCACGGCGCGGCGCTCGGCCATCGTCTTCGCCCAAGGCCCGAAGCTCTGCTGCAGAAACGGGACGTAGAGGGTGAGGGGGTTGAGCCCCTCCAAGAGCGCCACCACCGGGCGCCGGGCCTCGGCGCGGCGCTTGAGGTCGGCGACGCCGAACACGGCGCTGAGGATGACGTCCAGCGAGATGTTCTGCAGCTCTGGGGTGAGGTTCATCGCCTGGCCGAGGGGCCACGCGGCGCAGGTGGTCTCCGTGGACTCGTGAATCACCTGGGCGTAGGCCCGCATTCGTTCCCCATGAAACGGCGGCGTGAGCAGGCGGCGCTCGCGGCGGTGGGGCTGGCGGTCGAGCAAGATGAGCGAGTGGCGGCCCAGAAGCGGCATCAGCATCGCGTTGCCCGTGCCGGGGCCCAGCGCGTCTGGGCTCGCGGTGAACACGGCCTTGATGTTCTCTGGATCGCTCACGAACACGGCCTTGCCGAAGATGGCCATGTTCACCGAGAAGTCGTCGCCGAAACGATCGTGGCACTCCCGCAAGAACGTCGTCGGCCGCGCCATCCAGCGCGCGGTCTGGACGGCCATTGGCTGAGTGCATCCGGGCGGCAGCGACATGTCGGCCTCTGATCGGTGGGAGGGATAGATTGCCGATCAATGGCCCCAGGAGCAAGCGCTGTGACGATTCCTCTGATGATCTTCCTCGCGTGTCGCGCCCCGAGCGCGCCCGAGGCCAACTCTGGGCCGAGCGTGGCCAGCTTCACCGTCGAGGGGCCGTCTCTCCCCGGCGGCGCGGCGCGGCGCCTCGTGGTGCGTGACGGGCGCGTCTTTGAGCTCCCCGCTGACGCGCCGCCCCAAGGTGAGCTTCTGCGCGTAGACCTGATCACGCCCGGCTTTATCGACGCCCACGCCCATCCCGGCGGTCTCGGCGACTGGCTGGCGGAGCTCGACCTCACCGGCGCGGGCTCCTTGGCCGAGGTGACCGCGCGTGTGGCCGGGGTGCGTCTGCCCGCCGGGGAGTGGCTCTTGGGCCGGGGCTGGGATCAGAATGACTGGTCGGACGCCCCGGCCGGGGGCTTCCCGAGCGCGAAGGATCTCGACGCCGTCACCGGCGATCGTCCGGCGGCCCTGCGGCGCGTCGACGGCCACGCGCTCTGGCTGAACAGCGCGGCCT
>JBEAVX010000470.1:0-9090 GCA_041160755.1 Pseudomonadota bacterium | reverse complement strand
GACGCCAAGACCTCGCCGGGCATTGATCCCACACAGACCCGCGCCGAGCGCGGCGGCACCGGCCCCGCGCAGCCAGCCCCGGTGGACGACACCCCCGCCCAGGGCCCGGGGCCGAGCTGGTCGCTCTCGCGCTCGACGTCGCCGAGGTTCACCTCCAGAAGGGCCACAGACTCGGGCCCCACCCGCAGCACCGTGAGCCCGGCCTCATCCACCCGGAGCACCTGAGACGGGGCATCCCGCAGCCAAGGGTGGGCCTCACGAAGCTGAATCAGCGCCTTGAGGGTTGGATCAACCTCCTCGATACGCTCCCAAGGCATGTCCCGGCGGTTGTCGGGCTCCTCGCCGCCCTCCAGATGCAGCTCCGCGCCCCAGGTGAGCGCGGGCACGCCCCGCAGGGCCATCTGGGTCACCCAGGCCCGGCGAACGGCGTCTTGATCACCTTTACACTCGGTCAACACCCGCGGCATGTCGTGGTTGTCCAAGAAGGTGACGAGGTCCTCGGGGTGTTGGTACAGTCGGTCGCTGCCGAGCACAGAGCCCAGACGCCCGAGGTGCGCGCCACGGCACAGGCTGTCGATGAGCGCGTAGCGCAGCGGGAAGTCAAACATCGCGTCGAAGCCGCCCCCAGCGAAGGTGGCGGCGAGCAGGCGCGGGTCGCCCTGGAAGTCTTCGCCCAAAGTCCACAGCCCCGGCGCGGCGGCGCGGAGGTCGTCGTGCAGGCGGGCGAAGAAGTCTGTGGGCATGTGGCGCACGGCGTCGATGCGCAGGCCGTCTACTCCAAACCCGAGCGCCCACTGGAGCGTGGCGTCACGAAGGTAGGCGTAGACCTCGGGGTTGGCCTGGTTGAGATCAGGCAGGCCGTGCACCTGTCGGTTGACGAGCTGCTCGGGATCGTTCCAGTCCTCGATCGTGAGGGCCGGGTTGTACCAGTCGGGGTGCTCGGTGAGCGCGGCGGCGTCAAAGCTCGTGTGGTTGTAGACCACGTCGAGCACCAGCCGCATCCCCCGGCGCTCGGCGGCGTCGGAGAGGCGTTTGAGCGTGGCCTCGTCACCAAACCGGGGGTCGATCTGGCGAAGATCCCGCACCCAATAGCCATGAAAGGCGCCCCAGCCGTAAAACTTCTCATCCTGACACAGAAAGATCGGCGAGAGCCAGAGGGTCTTCACGCCCAAGGCCGCGAGGTGGTCGAGGCGCTGAATCACCCCCTCCAGGTCTCCTCCGTGCCAGGCTTGGGGGTCGGACGGGTCGGCGTCTTTGTCGTTCGTGGGGTCGCCGTTGGCGAAGCGGTCCACAAACACGAAGTAGACGAGATCGTCGGCGCGCTGGGGCCGCACCCCGGCCACCGGCGCCACCTCTCCGGTTGGGGCGCCTCGGCCATGGCAAGAGCTGAGCGCCAGGAGCGTCAGCGCCGCCAAGCCCAAGCGACCCACGCCGGTCATGGCGCGGAGAGCCCGCCGACGAGCTGATCGAGCACGCTCGCGACCTGGCGCTCAATCACCGGGCCGGCCTCCTCCAAGGCCACCTCCTCCCGCTCGTGCTGGTACTGCAAGGCCACGGGCACCGAGAACTCGGACTGTACGGCCTGGCTGAGATCCGACGCCGGAGACGCCGTCACGCGCACGTCCACCGTCCAACGAAAGCGCCCGCTGATCTGGGTGTAGTACTCGACCTGGGCCTCGACGAGCACGATCAGGGCCGCGTCGGCGCGTTTGGAGACGAGCCACTCCACCCGCTGGGGCGTCGAGCGGCGCGCACGAAAGGCGTCCGCGGCGGCGGCGTCGATCTCGACGAGGCTCGGGGTGAGGTTTCGGGCGGTGAGCTCCTCCTCAAGCCCTTTGTTGAGGCTCGCCGGGGCCGAGGTCAACGTGCCGTCGTTCACCTTCGTGAGCACCACACAGAGCGCCGTGGACGTCGCCGTGGCCGCGCGCACGGGCGCCGTCTTGGGCAGACAGCCCGGAGAGAGGCCGAGGAGGGCGGCGCTGAAGAGGGCGCCGAGCGCCGCGCGACGGGTCAGAACCATGCTTCCATCTCCAGAGAGCCGAGGTGGTGCCAGTGACGCTCTACAGACTTGAAGTCGGCGAACTGGTCCTGGGTGTCGACGAATGCGCTGCCGAAGGCGTTGTTCTGGTTGGAGTGTTGAACGCCGTACAGCAGCCGCAGCGAGGGCCGCACGTACACGCCGGGGCCCAGCGGATTAAACACGATCCCCGTCTTGCCTTGCCAGGTGTCGCGGGTGTCGGTGTCGCCGTACTCCAGGCCGCGCGTGTCGGGCAGCCCGCCCTCGCTGGCGAAGATCGAGTCGGCGTGCTCTCGGTAGGCGTTGCCGTTGAGCGACACCTCCCGGGCGATGCTCGACTCCACCAGCCAATGTACCGTGTCGTTGAGGTAGATCTGGGTGCGCAGCACGGTCGAGGCGTACCAGCGGTCGTGATCTGACGGTGCGATGTCGTTGTCGCCGTCTTGGTGTTGGCCGTAGAGGGCCGCCCACACCACGTCGAGCCGCTGGGGGATCAGCCGGAGCTGCATCTCGTTGCCCACGAGAAACATCGTGCGCTCGTCGGTGAGATCGTTCGTGTAGATCGTGTAGGATGTGCCCTCATAGGTCTCCGTCGTGGAGAGCTGGGGGTGCATCTTCTCATACCGCACAAACGTGTTGTTCCACCGCAGGGGGCCCAGACCACCAAAGCCCACATAGCCGATGATCTGGCCGCTCTGGGCGCTCGTCGGCACGGGGTTCGGGAAGTCGCGCAGCTCGTTCGGGTTCTCCTCAAACCAGCGCTCGGTGACCTCTTGGCGCAGGTAATCCTCATACGCCACGCCGGGGGTGTTGTGCGGCGCGAAGCGGTGGCCTTCAGTCATCGGCTGGAAGCGGTACTGCCCGCCGCCGCCCAGCTCGACGTGGCTGCCGAGGCGCATCCGCAGGTACCCACCCGCCGTCGGCATGGCGTGGTAGCTCGCGCCGCGCATCCAGTATCCCGAGTCGCCCACCCCCAAGAGCAGGTCCACGGGCCCCTTCTCGTACCGCGCGCTGAGGCCGACGGTGTCGAAGAAGATCTGCGCCGGGCGCATGTCGTACATGCCCAGCTCACCCATAAACATATCCAGCGTGCCCACCTGCCAGGTCACGTCGGGCAAGAGCACGTTGCCCGCCCGGGCGTAGAGCTGGGAGACACGGTAGTTGTTCAGGTAGCCGTTGCCCGCGTCCGCGTTGGACACCGAGCCGCCCTCGATGCGCAGGTGCAGGGACGTCCATGGGTCTTTCGCCAGCGGTTGACGTTCGAGCACGTCAAACTTCATCTCGACGGCGGCGTAGGAGCCCTCGTTCATCAGGCGACCGTAGAGGTTCCAGTAGCCGAGACGGCCGTTGCCGCCCTGGAGGTCGGGCCGGGCTGAGACGCGGAAGTAGCCGCCGACCTCCGCGCGACCGGCGATGGCCTCGGGCGACCACGACGCGCTCAGCGCGAAGAGGCCGCCAAAGATGAGGGATCTGCGGAGAATCGATTCACTCACCGCGCTCGCTCCTGCCAGACCGGGGGGTGCGGTCGGCGCTGGGGGTTGTTCAGGGGGGTTCGTCGAGGCGCGTCGCGGCGCCGGGTCGCTGGCGTCACTGCTCCTCAAGCACCACGATCGTCCACTTGGGCACGGTGTAGCTAGAGCCGCCGATGTCTTGGGGCGCGTCGAGCCAGATGTTGGCGCTCTGGTACGGATCTTGGTCGGGGTAGTCGTCGAAGTAGCCCGTCTCGTCGTCGCCGTAGCTGCCGGGCATGTCGAAGTAGGCCTGGGTGTCGATGATGCGCGCCCAGCTCACCCCGGAGGGCAGCGCGAACGAGACGTCGTACTCCTCCATGTTGATGAGGATCATCATCTGCTTCCAGCCCTCGCCCTCGCCGTAATAATGAATCGCCATGTGCCGGGAGGACCAGTCATCGCCGCTCATGTCGGCGTTCTGATCGTTCTTCCAGGCGAACGCCATGCCGCCGCCGTACTCCGTCGGCGCGAAGGCGTAGGTGCGCTCTTTGCGGAACCGGATGACATCCCGCACAAAATCGTGCATCCGGTAGCGGTCCCAGTTGTAGGACGACTGCCACTCGTTCCAGCGGTGCCAGTTCCACTCGTTGTCGGCCCAGTCGGAGTAGGCGTTGTTGTTGCCGTACTGTGTGCGCATCCACTCGTCGCCGCCGAGGATCATCGGCGTGCCATGCGCGATCATCATCGCCACGAAGAAGTTGCGCATCATCTGGCGTTTGAGCTGCTCTTCGCCCCAGTTGGCGCTGCGGTTGTGGCTCTCGCCGCTGTTCTCGTCGCACCAGGCGCTCGCAGGGTCGTCGCAGCAGATCTGGTTGAGCACGCCGCAGCCGTTCTGCTTCTCGGGGTACGAGACGAGGTCGTACATCGTGAAGCCGTCATGGGCGGTGACGAAGTTGACCGAGTGGTAGGGCTTGCGGTCGTTCCAGCCGTAGACCGGCTCGGTGCCCGTGAGCACGGTGCCGCCATCGACGCCGCCCGTGGCCTGGGAGTTGAGGCCCCAGTAGCCGTCGGACTGGTTCACGAAGCTGCGCCACCAGTCGCGGAAGTAGGGGTTCCACTCCCCCCAGCCCACGGCGTCGTTGTTCGAGGACTTGGGGAAGCCGCCGATGCCCGGTCCGCTGCCCCCGGCCGTCCAGGGCTCGGCGATGATGCGGGTGTTGTACCGCTGGAGGATCGGGTCGTCGGCGATCTCTTGGATCACCATCTCGCGGATCTCGTCTTGGCTGGGGCTGCGGTTCGTGCAGCCTTCAGGCTCGCCCAAGATGCCCGCGAGGTCAAACCGGAAGCCATCGACGTGCAGCTCCTCCACATAGTAGTGCAAGGAGTCCATCGTCAGGCGGCGCATCGGCGTGTGGTTGGGGCGGGTCTGGTTCCCGACGCCGGTGTTGCCACAGTAGTACTGGTTCTCCCCGGCGAGCATGTACCAGGCCTGGTTGTCGAGCCCCCGGAAGGAGTACAGCCCGGCGATCTCTTTGGGGTCGAAGTTGACGGTGTAGTCGGAGTTGTTGCTCTCGAAGTAGAGCTTCTCACGCCACAGACCCCCCTCGCCGGTGTGGTTGTACACCACGTCGATGATCACCTCGACGTCGTGTTTGTGCAGCTCATCCACCATCCACTTGAACTCGTCGAGCACCTCCAAGGGGCGGCCCGTGGACTGGTACTCGGCGGAGTAAGCGTTCTCGGGGGCGAAGAAGTTGAGGTTGTTGTAGCCCCAATAGCCGCCGTCCAAGGGCTTCTCGTGGATCGGCAGCAGCTCGACGGCGTTGATGCCCAGGTCTTTGAGGTAGCCCGCCATCTCGCCCAGGCCCCGGTAGGTGCCGGGGTACTTCACGCCGCTGGCGAAGTTGGCGGTCATGCCCTTGAGGTGGACCTCGTACAGGATGAGGTCCTCCCAGCCGTGCCCCGGGTGATCGCCGCTCTCCCGCGCCGCGCGCCAGGCGGCCTCCTCCGCCGACCACTCGTAGTTGGACTCCACGATCACGCTCTTGGAGCCCGCGGCGTAGGTGTTCTGCCAGCCGAAGGGGCCCGTGGACGTCGTGCCTTTGCCCCAGTCGTGATCGCGGTGGATCGCCTTGGACCAAGGATCAAAGAGGAGCTTGTTCGGGTTGAAGCGGTTGCCCTCCTCGTCGACGTCGGCCTTGAACCCGATGAACGAGTTGGGCACGAAGGACGGGTCATACGTCCAGTTCGGGCCCCAGGCGATGTAGCCGTAGTGTTGGCCGACGCCGATGCCCTCGACGAAGACGTTCCACAAGGCGCCGGTGTCGCTGGATCGGGTGAGCGGGATCTGCCGCGTGGGCAGCTCCGACTCGGGATCCTCAAAGAGCATCAGCTCGATGCGCTCGGCGTTCTCGGAGTAAACCGAGAAGTTGACGCCACCGTCGATGAGCGTCGGGCCCATAAAGTCCATGGACTCGACCTGGGCCCAGGTGAGCGATGGCGCGATCGGCTCGGTGTGGTAGAGCCGGACGTAGTCCTCCGACGCGCAAGAGAGCATCAGGAGCAGCGAGGCGGAGAGGGACATGGGGGATCCTCCTCGGGGTGTTGGGCTCGGGGTGTTGGGCAGAACTCGCAGAATAGCCTAGTGGCGCCGGGGATCTTGCGGGCCTTGGACCGATAAGGCGCGCGGCGCGCACACGCGCCGTCGTAGAGATCGTCAAGAACTTGTCGTCACACCGCGACGAGCGCCCGCGTAGTAGGGGCCGAAGAAGCGGCCTAGAACTTGGGCCGCTCGCCACAAAACCTGCTACGCTCCCACCTCTCTTCGCTGTATAATCCCAACGTTCGTCGGCGCGCCCCCATGCGCCAACCCGTGAAGGAGTCCCCATGCGCTCGTTCAACCGCCCGTCGCCCCTCACGCCCATCGTGGCGCTGGCGCTCTTCGGCTGCACCCCTGACTACAACGTCGAGAAGACGAACGACGGCGTCGATGAGATCGACGAGAACGGCGCGCCGGACATCGAGCCCAACCCGACCACGGTGAACTTCGGCTCGTTGTCGGTCACCGAGGACGCGTCCTCCTCCCAGACCGTCACCATCGGCAACGTCGGCGACGCTGACCTGCACATCTACTCCATCGAGCTTGAGGACGAGACGGCCCCCTTCGAGATCGGCGCCGTCGGCTCCGTGCTCGTGGCGCCCGCCGCCGAGACCACCCTCGCGGTCACCTACCGCCCGGTCACCTCGGCGGACGACACCACCTTCCTGCTCATCTCCTCCGACGATCCCGATGAGCCCGTCGCCGAGGTGGAGCTGATCGGCCAGGGCATCGCCCCGGTCATCGACATCGACCCCATCAGCTACGACTTCGGCACCCTGTACATCGGCTGTGAGAACCTCCAGCCCTTGACCATCTCCAACATCGGCAACGACGAGCTCATCGTCGAGTCGCTCTCCGCGAACACGGCCTCGACGGACCTGGTCTTCGACGCCGCTGAAGACGTGAACGGCGCCTTGCCCTGGTCCATCGCCCCCGGCGCCTCGCTGGACGTGTGGGTCGATTACGCGCCGCTCGACGAGTACAGCGACGTTCAGTACGTCACCGTCACGTCGAACGACCCGGCCGCGCCTACGGTCATGGCCACGCAGAAGGGCGTCGGCGCGCTCTACGGCGAGACGGTCGATGTCTTTGAGCAGCCGATCAACGGCTCCACGGACATCCTCTTCGCCATTGACTGGTCGTGCTCGATGTACGACGACGTCGCCAACGTCGGCTCGAACTTCACCACCTTCGTCTCGACCCTCGCCGCCATGGACGCCGACTACCACGTCGCCGCCATCGTCGCCGACAACGGCTGCATCCTGGGCTCCGACACCTACATCGACAACACGATGTCCGAGTCCGACCAGCAGTCCATCTTCTCGACCATGGCCTGCTTGGACTACGGCGGCTCGTCCTGCCCCAAGATGGGCGGCTACACCGAGATGGCCTTCACCTTGCTGGAGGCCGCGCTCAAGTCCTCCAACATCGGCTCCGGCGGCTGCAACGAGGGCTTCTACCGCGAAGACGGCACCTTGGCCCTGGTGGGTGTGTCCGACGAGCGTGAGCAGTCGATCAACCCCTACACCTACTACATCTCGCTGTTCCAGAGCATGAAGGCCGACCCCGACGACATGGTCATGCACGCCATCGGCGGCGACTACCCGACGGGCTGCGGCGGCAACGAGCCCTACACCGGCTTCTACGAGGCCACCTTGGCCACGGGCGGCACCTTCCTCTCCATCTGCGCCGCTGACTTCGGCTCCAGCATGGAGGTCCTCGCCGAGAACTCCGCCGCCGACCTCACCTCCTTCGAGCTCACCGACACCCCCGTCGAGGAGTCCATTGAGGTCAAGGTGGACGGCATCGCCGTGGTCACGGGCTGGTCGTACAACTACGCCACCAACTCCGTTGACTTCGCCGACGGCTACGTCCCCCAAGGCGGCTCCACCATCGAGGTGGACTACGCGCTCATGGGCGACTGCGAGGGCTGATCCTCTCGGCGCCTGGGCGCCTCAACACGGCGCGCGGCGGGCTCACCCCCCGCCGTTTGCGCTTCAGGAGCTGGATGATGTGGGCTTGGGAGCTTCAAGGCGGCTTTGGCCTCTCGAACCTTCGGCGGGTAGAGCGGCCTGCCCCCACGCCGGGGCCGGGCCAGATCGTCGTGCAGATGTCGGCGATGTCGCTCAACTTTCGTGACCTGCTCATGGTCGAGGGGATGTACAACCCCAAGCAGCGCCTGCCGCTCATCCCGCTCTCCGACGGCGTGGGGCGGGTGGTGGCGACGGGGCCCAGCGTGCGCCGGGTGAAGGAGGGCGACCGGGTGTGCCCGACCTTCTTCCAGGGCTGGACGAGCGGTGAGCCGACGATGGAGAAGCTCAAGACCCCTCTGGGTGGGCCTCTGGACGGCGTCGCGGCGGAGCGGGTGCTCCTGTCTGAAGAGGGCGTCGTGGTGCCGCCGCCGCACATGACCGACGCCGAGGCCGCCACCCTGCCCTGCGCCGCGCTCACGGCCTGGACGGCCCTGGTGCAGAACGGCGGCGTGCGCCCCGGCGAGACCGTGCTCATTCAAGGCACGGGCGGGGTGTCGCTGTTCGCGCTGCAGATCGCCAAGCTCCTCGGCGCCCGGGCGCTCATCACCTCATCGAGCGACACCAAGCTTCAGCGGGCGATCGGCCTAGGCGCCGACGCCGGGCTGAACTACCGGCAGACGCCGGGCTGGGCGGCCTGGGCGCGGGCGCAGACCGAGGGGCGCGGCGTGGACCACGTCATCGAGGTCGGCGGCGCGGGCACCTTGGAGGAGTCGATCAAGGCCACCCGGCCCGGCGGCGCGGTGCACCTCATCGGCGTGCTCTCCGGCGCCAAGACCGAGCTGACCCTCACCCGGGTGTTTATGCAGGCCATTCGCCTGCTCGGCGTGTTGGTCGGCCACCGTGAGGCGTTCGAGCAGATGAACCGGGCCTTCGCCCAGGCGGGCCTGCGCCCTGCCCTCGACCGCGAGGAGCCCGTGGACGCCTTGCCCAGCGCCTTGGCGACGGTCGGCCAAGGCGATCACCTCGGCAAGATCACGCTCCGGGCGTGAT
>JBEAVX010000440.1:0-3217 GCA_041160755.1 Pseudomonadota bacterium | reverse complement strand
GCGCCTTGGTGCGTGGCGTCTTTTCGGGTTCCGCAGGGAGCGGGCTAAGCTCATCGGGGAGCGGCGGGCCTCCGCCCACGATCCGGCGCTCACCCCAGACCGTCACCTCGACCCACTCGGCGGACCAGCCGGTCTCGGCGCTGTACCACTGCACGAGGTGGGCGCCGAGGAGCACGCGGCGCTCCACAGCGTCGTAGACCACCTCACCGTCCACGACGACGACCTCGGGCTGCGCAGGGAAGAACGAGAGCTCCAGGATGGCGTCTCCACGCATCCCGTTGATCGCGGCGCGGTACGCCTCCTCCACCTTCAGCCCATAGGCGGGCTCGATCGGCGCGGTGAGCGCCGCGGCGCGGCGCAGGAGGGCGTCCGCGCGCTGTGGATCTCCGTCACGCAGCAGCTCATACGCGCCCTGGGCCATAAACAAGGCGCCAAGCGTGTCCCGGGGCACGGTCATCTCGATGCACCCCGCCCGCAGCGCGGCCTCAATCGCGGCGAGCTCGGCGGCCACGCTCTCCTCGGCGAAGGCGACGGGCTCGACGAGGGCCTGAACCCGGACGGTGAGCGCGTCGGCGGAGACTCGCTCCACACAGGCGGCCTCTGCGGAGGTGACCAACCATGACAGGAGAAGCATCGTGCGCCCTTTTGGAGTACAGGTGAAGAGCATAACATAGGAGCATTGACCTAGCACGGATCAACCTGCGCCCCCGCCAAACGTGTCGAGGTCGGAGGGTGGTGTCCGGCGCTTGAAGAGGGCTGTGCTGTGGGACCATGAGAGGATCGACAGCTCGGCCGATGCGGCACTGCGGATCTGCCAAGTGTCTATTATTGTTTAATTGATTGTCGATCTGCCCAACATCCAGGCTCCGCGGTGATCGACACCACGCGCCACGTTACCTTACATTCATGCCCACCCCCCTCACCATCGCCGCCGTCGGCGACGTCCACGGCGAGCACCGGGCGATGGTGCGCCTCGTGTCGGGCCTCGCCCGGGCCCGTGGGGTCGAGCCCGCCGCCGTGCTGCAGGTCGGCGACTTTGAGCCCCATCGCCATGAGGGCGACCTGGAGTCGATGGCCGCGCCGCAGAAGTACCGTCATGTCGGCGACTTCCCGCGCTTCCACCGAGGCGAAGAGGCCTTCCCTTGGCCGCTGTACTTCATCGGCGGCAACCACGAACCCTACGCCTTCCTCGATGAGACCCCAGAGGGCGCGGCGCTGGTCCCCGGCTGCACCTACATCGGCCGAGTCGGCGCCGTCGAGATTGAGGGCCTGCGGGTGGTCGGCGTCTCGGGCATCCACCACCCGGAGCGCTCCCGTGGGCCGCGCCCGCCCGGGTCCGCGTTCCGCACGGTGTCCAACAAGGAGCTGACCTACTTCACCGAGGACGAGCTGCACCAGGCCTTGGGGCTTGGCCCGGCGGACGTGCTCATGCTGCACTCCTGGCCAGCGGGCCTCGTCACCCAAGACGAGCTCAGCGCCGCGACCGGGCGTCGGTTCTTCGGCTCGGACGTCGGAAACGCCCCCGCCGAGGCCCTCGTCGCGCTCTTACGCCCCAAGCTCTTGCTTCTGGGCCACATGCACGTCCCTCTGCGTCGCACCCTGCGCTGGCCTGACGGCGGCGAGACCCAGGTGATCGCGCTCTCACACGTCGGCGCGGGCAAAGAGAGCGTGGCGCTGATCGTGCGGGATGAGGATGGGACGCTGCGGGAGCTTCGGTGAGCGCCCGCCGTCACCCGGCGGTGCAGCCGTTGTAGGCGTCGCAGGTGAACGACTCGGTGCTGAACTGCTCACCGCTGTAGTAGTCGCTCGCGATATCGTCTGGGCTGTTGTCGTCGCCGCCGCTGCCCCAGTCGCAGCCGGTTGAGGTCACCGTCGCGTTGAGGTCGTCGCCGAGGTAGACGCCGCCGCCGATGTCATCGGAGACGCCGCCACGCACACCTGCTGCTGCGGTAGAACCCTCACAGACGACGGGGCCGAAGGAGAAGAAGTGACCCCCGATCGACCCGGCGCTGTTGTCCGAGACCACGCTGTCGATCATCGTGAAGGAGCTGTTCAGGTCGGCGTACACGGCGCCCCCGTATCGGGTCGCGTGATAACCAGTGAGGCTGACGTTTGTGAGCGTGACGTCACTGCGGATGAGGTACAGCGCGCCGCCGTCTTTGGAGGCGACGCTCTCGGCCACACCGACGAAGGTGCTGTCATTGAAGCTCAAGACGCAGCCCGTCGCATACGCCAGGCTGCCGAACTGCGCGGACGTCTCGGACACCGCCACATCATTCAGCGTCACCTGCGTAGGAGACGACGCGGTGGACCGGCAGAAGATCGCCCCGCCGACCTGGCTCCTGTTGGTGTCGGGATCGGTCTGGGAGCCGGCTCCGTCAACGAGGCTCAGCCCAGAGATCTGTACGGCGTAGGGCGCCGTGGGGTTGTCCTCGATCACGACCAAAGAGAGCAAAGCGCCGCTGGAGAGGGTGGTCTCGTCCACGCCCGCGCCCTCGATGGTCACGTCCGCCGAGATTCGTAGGCTGGTGAACCACTCGCCCGCGCCCAACACCAGCCGTCCGGAGGAGCTGAGGACCAGCTCGGCGGGCGCCGTCTCAACCCCTGCTGCGAGCAGGTCCTCGACGGAGGCCGCGCTGCCGTCTGTGCCATAAAAACAGGCCGCGAGGCCCTCGTCAGCCGTGCCGTCACAGTTGTTGTCGACGAGATCACACAGCTCCGTCGCCGCAGGGTTGACCGCCGCGTCACCGTCGTCGCAGTCCTCCTCCGTGGTGTAGCCGTCGCCATCGTCGTCGGCGGGCGGCGCTGTGTCGTCGCTGTCATCGACCTCGGTGTCGTCGGTGTGTGGTTTGTCGTGGTCGTCACCACCTTTGCACGCGGCGAAGGCGAGGGCAAACCAGACGGCCCCCATTGGGAGCTGGGACGATGCTGAGGTCAGCGGGAGGCGAGACATAATCAGCGCTCAGGGGCAGGTGTTGGCGGCGTTGGGGGAGCCGTAGTCAGACTTGGCGCCGCTGGTGTAGTAGGCGATGGCGTTCGTCTCACACCAGTTGGCGCCGTCATCGTTGTCGGTCGCGGTCAGGAAGCCCGGGGCCAGCTCGTAGGAGTAGCCCTTGCTGTAGCCAGGAAAACCAGAGCCTCCCCCGGGGGTGCCATCGTAGTTGAGGCTGTCGAGGGTGCGCGCGGGCACGTCAGCCGCCATGGTCTTGATGACGAG
>JBEAVX010000414.1:0-3779 GCA_041160755.1 Pseudomonadota bacterium | reverse complement strand
GCGCCTTTGGCCTGGGCGGGGCGCGCGGGGCGCGGCGGCTCGGGCTCGTTGTCTTGCTCGGCCAGGATTCGCGCGAGATCGGCCTTGGACAAGGACTGCGTCTTCCCGGCGTCCAGAGACTCCCCGGTGCGCCGCTGGGTCTTCGAGACCCGGGACATGGTGTCCATCAGCGACGGGCCGCTGGCCTCGGCGCTGGAGAGCACCTTCTGCACCGCGCGCAGGTAGCTCGCGCCGTCGGGGAAACGGTCCCGGGGCGAGGGCTTCAGGCAGAGGTTGAGCAGGTCACGCACGCCGTTGGGGAGCTGATCTTTGAAGCGGAACAGCCGCCGGGTGCCTTCGCCGCGGCTGGCCTGGGTGCGGATGTCGTTCACCAGGCCGTCGTAGACGGGCTTGCCGGTCATCAGCTCAAAGGCGACCAACGACAGCGCGAAGAGGTCGGCGGAGACGTCCTCTTTGGTGGAGACCATCCGCTCGGGCGGGCAGTAGCGGAAGCTGTCTTCGCCGGGGATCTCGTTGTTGTTCGCCTGGAACTGGAGGATCTCGACCTGGGGCAAGGCGTAGCCCATGATCTCGACCTGGCCGTCGGCCTTCACCATGACCCGCCAGGGCGTGAGGCCGCCGTGGGAGTAGACGCCCGCGGGCTCACCGGCCTCCGCCGCGTTCAGGAGGATCTCCCCGGCGGTGTACATGAGCTCCAAGCCCGCGCGGATCCCGGCGTTCTGCCCCAGGTCGGACAAGGTGCGCACGACCTCATAGGCCGACCACGCCTGCCCCGTGGGGTACACAAAGGCGCCCTGCTTGGGATCATGGGCGACGAGCTCCAGGAGCCCGGTGACGTAGGGCGCCTCCAAGAAGCCCTTGACGACCTCTAGCCCCGGCCCGATCGCCGGGTGGGCGCGGTACGGCGGGTGGAACGCCACGGCGGTGTGGCGGAAGCCGTTGTCTGAGCTCAGCTCAACGAGGTCGGCGCCGGGTCCGATCGTCACCCGACCCGTCTTCTGGTAGCCAGCGATGGTGTCCATTCAGCCCTCAAGGAGTCTTCGGGATCCTATCATCCCAAGGCGGGCGCGTGGCCAGTCCATGCTACGCTGAGCCGCCCGGAGGAAGCTTGTCCAACACGTCCCGTCAGGCGCGCCGTGAGCTCGTCGCCGAGCTGCAGAAGAAGGCGCCCGAGGTCGTCCCCGACAAGAAGACGGCCCAAGAGCTGCAACAAGAGATCCAGGGCCCAGACTCCCAGGTCTCGCCGGAGAACGCCCGCGCGCTCGCCTCCCAGGTGGGCAACGCGGCCTTGGCGAAGATGCTCCGCGACGTCGGCCGCCAAGAGGGCCCGGCGATCGAGGTGGAGCAGGTCGAGGAGCAAGAGCAAGAAGAGGAGCAAGAGCAAGAGGAGGACGAGGGCTGGGACGAGGGGCTAGAGGCCGCGTTCTCCTCCAGCATGGGCGCGCCGCAGTCCGCGGGCCAAGGCACGGAGGCCGGCGGCGGCGCCGGGGGCGACTACGACCAGCAGTTCGGCGGCGACGACGACGCGGACCCGCCCCCGGTCAACCCCAAGCGCCGCGCCTTCCGCCGCGCCCAGGCCCAGACCGGCTTCGGCATGGCCCAGGACAAGCTCAAGACCGACGACGACGACGAGGAGACGATCACCCTCGATGAGCTCCCGCCGCTCAACCACCCCGAGACCCCCCAAGGCGATGAGCGCCTCGACGCCGTCTGGGGCTGGCTCCAAGACCCCGTCGAGCACGCCGACTGGGACCCGGAGCCTGAAGACCTCACCCTGGCCCCCGAGGGCCTCGTCGTGGTGATGGAGCTCGGCCAGTTCTTGAGCGGCGCCGCCCAAGATCCCCTCGCCCGCGCCTTGGGGCGGCTGTTGGGCCCGACCGCCGGGGGGCCCGGCCTCGCCGCCCAGGTCGCCCGGGGTGGCGCCTTGGGCACCCTCGCCTTGGCGATCGAGGCCGAGCGGGTGGAGCTCCCGGCGGTGAACCAGGCCGCCACGATCGCCCTGGAGCGTGACGCCCGCCGCCAAGGCCGCGCCGCCGCCCACATCTGCGCCCAGCGCAGCCGCCTCGCGGCGCACTTCATCTTTGACGAGGCCGTGCGCGGCGCGCTGCCCCCCACACCCGGTCGCGCCTCCCGTGGCCTCGCCCCCGGCCGCCGCGCCCAGGGCTTGCTGGACGCCGCCATCGATCACGTCGTGAAGCCTTGGCCCGTGCGCCCGCCGCAGCCCATGGCCCGTCTCCACAGCGGCGACCTCACCATCGACGCCCAGACGGCGGCCTTCGACGCGGTGTTCGCCGAGCTCATCGGCCAAGGCGACGAGGTGCTCACCCATCTGGAGCCCGATCAGCTCCAGCCGCTCATCGACAGCATCGAGACCTTGGTGGGCAGCGCCGGTCGCGCCCAGGCCGAGGCCGCCTGCGCCGCCATCGCCGCCCTGCGCGCCGCCGGAGCCCCGGTGCACACCCGCCTGCGCGCCATCCTCCGCGCCGTGGACGAGGAGCTCCGCGAGATCGCCCGGGAGTCCATCCGGGTCGGCCGGCGCCTGGAGAACCTCGTCGGTGAGCCCCTCGACGACGCCGAGCCCAGCCTGCACGACGCCGAGGCCGCCTTGCGCCGCTGGAGCGAGCGCCTGGTGTTGGTGCGGGAGAGCTGCTTCGGCGCCGTGGGCCGGGTCGCCTTGACCGCGACGGGGGGCGCGTGAGCCAGCCCCACGCCACGGCCCTCACGGGCGCCTTGGAGGCCTTGCCGCCCTTCGGCCCCAACCTCGCCGAGGCCACGGCCATCGACGCGGCCTTGGTCCAGGCCTTGGGCCGCGCGCCGGACGCGCCGCTGGCCGTGCGCGCCTTGATCCGCCGGGGAGAGCGCCAGCTCGTGCTCGGTCAAGAGGAGGCCGCCGCGACCTTCGCCGAGGCCGCGCGCCGGGCGATGGCCTTGGGCGACGCTGAGCGTGACGCCCACGCGCGGCTGTGGTGTGTGCGCGCCTTGGCCGAGCTCGGCAGCGTCGCCGACGCCCGGGCCTTGATGGAGCGCGCCGACCGCGACGCCGACCATTTCCCCACGATCCAGCTCACCCGGGGCCTCGCCCGCGCCGCCTTACGCGCCGAGGGCGCCACCTCAAGCCTCCAGCACGCGCTGACCGAGCCCGGCCCGGTGAGCCGCCGCCGCGAAGAGCACGACGGCTGGCTCGCGCTCGGCGAGGCTCTGGAGCGCGACGCTCGATGGCGAGAGGCCGACAACGCCTACGCCCGGGCCCAGGCCCTCGCCCAAGACGCCCAAGACGCCGCGCTGGCCGCTCGGGTGGCGCTGATCCGCGCCCTGAGCCTCCTGCGCCACGGCTTGCCCCGGCAGGCCGTGCCCCTGCTGAACGCCGTGTGGTCCGAGGGAGATCCCGTCGCGCGCCTCACCGCGGGGCTCTTGCTCAGCGGCCTCGCCTTGGCCGACGGCAACGCCCGCCGCGCCGGCCTGCTCGCGGCGAGCTGCCAGGCCCTCGCGTTGGAGCGCCGAAGCTGGCTCGCCTACGCCTCGGCGTCCATCGACCTCGGCCAGGCCCGGGGCCTCGACGATCCCGAGGCCGAGGCCGCCACCTTGCTCGACGCCTTGGCCCAGTGCCGCGCCTTGGGCGAGCCCGGGGCGCTGTTGCAGTCGCGCCTCTTGGAGCTGCGCGGCCAGCGCCGCCAGCGCCCCGAGGAGCCCGAGGCCGCGCCGGTGGTGGACGAGGGCGGTGGCGGCGCCGTGGAGGATGATGACGAGTGGGTGGGGTGAGGCGTCGGCCCGCGCCACCC
>JBEAVX010000348.1:0-5743 GCA_041160755.1 Pseudomonadota bacterium | reverse complement strand
ACGCCTCCCAGGCCCGATGGGTGGCCCGGGCGAAGTCGGCGGCCCAAGGCGGCGGCGGGTCGGCCACGGTGACCACCGCCCCGTAGGGGTTCCACCCCGCGTCGGCGGCGCGGAGGAAGTTGACCTCTACGCCTTGCGCCCTGGCGAGGCAGGGCTCGGAGGTGATGTAGGCCTGCTGAACGAGGGCCTTGTCGGCCAGAAACGGCCCGATGGCGCCGCCGTAGGGCACGGCCTCGACCTTGCCCTCCCAGCCGAAGCGCCGCCAGAGGTAGCTGTGCAGCGCCGAGCCGACGCCGATGGCGACACGCCCGCCCTGAATCTCCTCAAAGGCCTTGGGGCCCTCCGCGTGGGCCATCAGCCCCGCGGGGTTGAGCTGAAGGGCCGGCCAGATCGCCACGGCCTCGACGCCCTTGTGTCGCCGGATCAGGAGCTCCTCTCCGGCGGCGATGGCGACCTGGGCCTGGCCGGTGGCGAGGAGCTCCAAGGTCGGCGCGTCGGGGCCGCCGGGCAAGATCGTCACGTCGAAGCCCGCCTCCCGGTAGATGCCCGAGAGCAGGCCCTCGTAGTAGCCGCCGAACTCGGGCTCGGGCACCCAGTTGAGCGCGAGGGTGATCGGCACGAGGCTCGGGCCGCTCGCCGGGGCCTCGACGGTGTCTCCGCAGCCCATCATGCCGAGGGCCAAGATCACAGAGCGCTTGCGCATCAGGAGGCTCCAGGGTGCCAGGCGCCGATCAGCCGAGTCTCGATCCGGCGCAGGCTCGCGTAGAAGGTGAGGGCCAAGGCCGTCGAGGCGACGATGGCGGCGAAGGTGAGGGGAGTGTCGGCGGACCGCGCCGAGCGCAGCACGAGGTAACCCAATGAGACCGGATCGCCGTTGGAGCCGACGAACTCGCCGACGATGGCCCCGATCACGCCGAGTCCCGCCGAGCTGCGCAGCCCTGCGAAGACGAACGGCGCGGCGCTCGGCAGGCGCAGCAGGCGTAAGGTCTGCGCCTCCGTCGCCCCGTAGAGCCGCAGGAGGTCGAGCTGATCGGTCGGCGTCGCCCGCAGGCCAGCGACGGTGGCGGTGAGGATCGGGAAGAAGCTCACCAAGGCGGCGGTGCACACCGAGACCTTGAGGCCATAGCCCAACCAGACCACCAACAAGGGCGCGATGGCGACCACCGGCACGGTCTGCAAGAGGAGCGTATACGGCGCGAAGGCCCGCTCCAAGGCGGGAGATCGCGCGAAGACGACGCCTGCGACCCCGCCGAAGACCGCCGCGATCCCGAGCCCCATCCCCGCCGCCGACGCCGTCACGAGCGCGGCCTCGCCGAGCCTCGGCGCGTTGTGCAAGAGCGCCCGGCCCACCTCCAGCGGTGAGGGCAAGAGCACCTCGGGCAGAGACGCGGCGAGGGCGGCCCACACGGTCAGGGCGATGAGGCCGATGAGGGCGGGCAGGGCGCGGCTCATGGCGCGACGTCCACGTCCAAGGCCGCCCGCAGCGCGCGCACCAAGGCGCCGACGCGGGGGTCGTAGAGATCCCTGCGGCCCCGAGGGGCGGACGAGGTCACGGGCACGTCCAAGAGCACCCGCAGCGGCGGCCCGGCCAGGGCGATCACCCGATCGGCGAGCAAGGCCGCCTCGTGCAGATCGTGGGTGACGATGAGCGTCGTGAGTCCACGCTCATCGAGGATCTGCCCCAGCTCGCCGTGCAGCCGCGCCCGGGTCAAGGCGTCGATCGCCGAGAACGGCTCGTCGAGCAGCAAGAGCGTCGGCTGGCTGACGAGGGCCCGGGCGATGGACACCCGCATCTGCATCCCGCCGCTGAGCGCCTGGGGGAGCTTGTGCGCGGCGTCAGCGAGGCCGACCTGGGCCAGCGCGGCGGCCACGGCGGCGGGATCCTCTTGACCGAGCAAGGTGAGCGGCAGGGCGACGTTCTCGGCGACGGTGCGCCAAGGCAAGAGGTTTGGGCGCTGAAACACGAAGGCCCGACGGGCGTCGCCGACGTCTACGCCGCCGCCCGTCGGCGTCGAGAGCCCGGCGGCGAGGCGCAAGAGGGTGCTCTTGCCGCAGCCGCTCCGCCCGACGAGCGCCACGACCTGCCCCGGCGCGAGATCGAGGCTGAGGCCGCTCAGGATCTCCTCGCCGGAGGGCCAGGCGAAGCGCACGGCGTCAAAACGCACACGCGGCGCGGGGGGCAGCGCGGCGGCGCCTTCAGCCAAGGCCGACCGCTCGCGCGACGGCGGGGTGGGGCGCCCCACGAACGGCCGTCGTGATGATGAGCCCTGGGCTCTCGGCGCCGCGAAGCTCCATACACATCTGCCGGGCCTCAAGGCGAACCCCGACGGCGACGGCCCCGGCCTCGTTCAGGAGCGTCTCCGCGAGCTGGGCGCCCAGGCGCTCTTGGAGCTGGGGGCGGCGGGCGAGCTCCCGCAGGAGCCTCGGCACGCTGCCCAGACCGGCGACCTTGGCCCCGGGCACATAGGCCACGGTGGCCTCGCCGAAGAACGGCAGGAGGTGGTGGGCGCAGAGGGAATAAAACGGCAGGCCGCGCAGGCAGACGAGATCCTGACCGGGCGCGTCGAAGAGGCTCAGCGGGCTCAGCGGCGCGCCGGGGGTGAACTCCGAGAGCCAGTCAGCGAGCCGCGCCGGGGCGTCTCCCAGCTCAGGATCCCCGACGAAGCCCAGCGCGTTGAGCGCGGCGGCGAGGTGATCCTCCGCCTCGGGGGCGCGGCGTGGCGGCGCTTCGGACATCAGGCGACTCCAGGATCGGGGCGCAACGACCACCTCCTCATAGCGTCAATACCTTGGTGGAGCGAGCGCCCAGGACGCGGTATGGTGAGCGTTCGCTCTGCGGAGATTCAAGATGACCGCGCCCGACACCGGCCTCGCCATGAAGCACCTGCACGAAGCGGTCACCCGTGAGCGCGCCGGTGACTACGAGCGCGCCCTCCGCGCCGCCCAAGACGCGCTCTCCGGGTTCGCGACGGCCCGGGATCGCACCGGGTCCGCCGCCGCGCACCACCTCCTCGCGATCCTCCACGCCCACGTCGGCCGCCCCGACAAGGCGCTGGAGCACCTCGACGCCGCCGCGCCCCTGCGCGAGTCCACCGGCGACTGGGCCGGCCTCGCGAGCATCCACCAGATGCGGTTTGAGGTGGCCCTGGGCCTCGGCAACTACTCGGGCTGCCGCGCCGCCGCCGAGAGCATGTTGGCCGCGCTCTCGAAGGTGGGCGATCGTTCGGGCCAGGCGAGCGCGCTGCACCAGCTCGCCCAGATCCTCGTGGGCTCCGGTCAGGTTCAAGACGCCCAGGGCCTCGTGGAGCAGGGCCTCTGGCTCACCGACGGCGTCGGCGAGGAGCGCGGGCGCTCGGCGTTCTTGCTGCTCGCCGCCCAGGTCGACCAGCTCACGGGCTCAAGCGACCGGGCGCTCCTTCGTTGCCGCGAGGCCCTGCGCCTCGCCCGCAGCGCGAACAGCCGCCCCGCCGTGGTGGACGCCCTGCACCAGCTCGGCGTGCAGCTCGCCGTCGCCGGGCGCTTAGAGGAGTCCGTGGAGCGTCTGGAGGAGGCCCTCGATGGCCGTGAGGTCCTGCGTGATCTCAACGGCCGCGGGGCCACCCTGACCGAGCTGGCCGCGGTCGAGGAGCGCCTCGGGCGCCTGGGCGAGGCCATCGGGCGCCTGCGGTACGCCGCGCGCACCTTCCACGAGCTCGATCAGCCCGGCGGCGCCTTGGAGGCCCTCCACAAGGCCGCCGAGATCGCCCTCGCCGCCGATCGTGGGGACGAGGCGCTGCAGCTCTCCGCCGAGCAGCTTCATGTCGCCGAGGCCTCGGGAGATCCCGCCGCCACCGCCGCCGCGAGCTTCGTTCACGGCGCGCGGCTCGCCCGCTTGGGCCAGACGGCCGCCTCCGCGGAGCCCTTCCGCCGCGCCGCCGCGCTGCAGCGAAGCCTCGGGCTGCCCGAGGCCGCCGCGGTGAGCGACGGCATGTTGGGGCAGGTGCTCCTCGCCGAGGGCCAGGTGAACGAGGGCGCGGCGCTGCTTCAAGGCGCGTACAAGGCCCTGCGCGCCTTGGGGTCCCCCAACGCCGATGACCTCCACGAGCTGATCTCCGCCTTGGGTGAGCCGAGCTGATGGCCTGGCGTGCCCATGGCCGCGACGCCCAGCAGTCCGCGGCCCTTCGCCGGGCGATTCAACACGCGGAGTCCGCAGGGCAGGGGATCGCCGTCCTCGATCTCGACGGCTGCCTGTTCGACAACCGCCCGCGGCAGCTCGGCATCCTGCGCGCCTGGGCGGCGTCGGTAGGCGAGGCCGACGCCCTGGCCGCGCTCTCCGTGGGCCACTTTCAGGACTGGGATCTTCGCGCCACCCTCCGTCGCGCGGGCGTCCCGGCCCATTGGGTGGAGTCGCGCTACGAGGCGCTGCGTGTGGCGTGGTGGCGCGGCTTCTTCTCCAGCGACTGGATGCACCTCGACGCGCCCTTGCCCGGGGCCGTCGCCTTCACCCGCGCCTTGGCAATGGCCGGCCTGCGCCCGGTCTACCTCACCGGGCGCGACGACACGATGCGGCCAGGCACCGAGCGCGCCTTGGCGCGGGTTGGCCTCCCGTGGGGAGACGGTCACGCGGCGCTGTACACGAAGCCCGAGGCGAGCGAGGCCGACCACCACTGGAAGGCCCGGGCCTTGGCCGAGATCGTCCCGCCTGAGCCGCTCATCGTCGGCGCCGACAACGAGCCCACGAACGTGAACCTCTACCTCGACCACGCCCCAGACGCCGTCGTGCTCTGGTTAGAGACCGACCACAGCCCAACCCCAGCGCCGGTTCACCCAAAGGCGCTCGCGGTGCGGGGCTTTCTTTACTGACCGACAGTCAGTTACGGGCGGCGCGCCGCTTAGTGCGGGCCCTCTTTGACCTCGTTGCGGCTCCAGGCGGGGATCTCGACCTCGACGTCTTCAGAGCCGTCGGGCACACACTGGCAGGCGAGGCGAGAGGTCGAGCGCAGCGCCGGGGCGTGGTCGAGCATGTCCTCCTCCTCCTCGATGGCCTCGTTCGCCGTCTTGAGGCCCTTCTGCACGTAGACGTGGCAGGTGGAGCAGGCGACGACGCCGCCGCAGGCGTGCTCGATGTCTACGCCAGCGCGAAGCAGCACGCTGAGCACCGAGCCCGCTTGGCCCTCGTAGTGGTCATCGGGGAGATCGTCGGGGTGGACGTCGAGGACCTGCCCGGTGTTCTTGAGGGTGAGCTTGTACGCGCGCTTGGGCGGCGGCGGGGGATCAGCGTGGATGTACGGGTTCCGGCCCAAGATGCGCTCCTTCTTCTTCGCTAACGCAGGGGGATCGTCGCGACGGCGGTGACGCCGCCCTCGTTCGGCACGATGCTAAGCACCGGGGCCGTCGGCGCGAAGAGCTGATTCGCGGCGATGGTGCTCACGGCGTAGCCCACGAAGCTCAAGGTGACGAGCTGGCGCGGGCTCGACGCCACAGGCCGCGCCACGAGCACAAACGCCGCCGTCGAGGGCACCGCCACGGCCCAAGAGAGCCCGAGCCCACGAAGGTCTCGGGCGAGCAAGCTCGGGAAGCCCGGGAGCGGGACAAACGCCGCGGCCGGGGACACCTCCACCACCGGCGCGGGGGCGGGCTCGGCGGCGAAGGCGGACAGCGCGCAGAGGAGCCAGGTCATCGGGACTCCGGGGAGCGCGCAGGGCAGGGGGACGCGCGCCTTTGAGGGGAGCCTTCGGATATTCGCTCCGACGCGCCCCGGCCA
>JBEAVX010000344.1:0-3086 GCA_041160755.1 Pseudomonadota bacterium | reverse complement strand
GATCTGCCGCCCTTCGTCGTGCGCGGCGAAGACAGCGAGTGGACGGATGAGTACCTCAAGCTCCGCGAAGAGATGGGCACGGTGGTGTGGCGCCCAAGCCAAACGGGCGACGACACCTAAGCGCCGTCGCCCGCTGGGAGCTCAAGGGAGCCCGAGGCCAAGCGGCCTCAGTGCTTCTTCTCGACGACCTTGGTGTTCGTCTCCCGCAGGCGCTGGGCGACGGTGCCGAGGAGCTTCCACAAGATGCGGATGCCGAGCTCAGGCTCTCGTTGAGAGAACTCGTCTAAGGCCGCACGATCAATCGAGATCAGGCTGCCGAAGCCCGTGGCGGTGACCGTGGCCGAGCGCGGCTGGGCGTCGACCAAGGCCAGCTCACCGAAGTGATCGCCGGGGCCGAACTCGGCGAGCTTCACGCCGTCGCGGGTGGCGATGAGGCTGCCCTGAACGACGACGTACATCACGCGGTCCATGGCGCCTTGATCAACGACGGTCTGGCCGGGGGTGACGAACATCTCGTTCACCATGCGACCGACGCGGGCCCGGGCGTGGAAGGGCAGGTCCTCGAAGAGGAACAGGCGCTCCATGATCTCGGCGCGGGCGGCGGCGGCCTCAGCCTGGGGCGAGGCGTCGGGATCGATGACGATGACGGTGACGTTGTCCGGGCCGCCCGCGTCAAGCGCGCCTTGGATGAGGCCCTGGACGGCCTGGGTGGGCGTGCCGCGGCTGAGGAGCTGGGCGAGCTGCTGGGGCTTCACCGGGTCGGAGAGGCCGTCGCTGCACAGGACGATGCGGTCGCCGGGGAGGATCTCGATCGCGGCGACGTCGGGCTGAACCGTGGGGTGAAGGCCGATCGCCCGGGTGATGACGTTGCGATAGCGGCTGCGCTTGGCCTCCTCATACGTCATCTGGCCGCTGCGCACGAGCTCGTTCACCATGGAGTGATCGTCGCTGAGCTGGAGCAGCTCGCCCTCACGCAGGAGGTAGGCCCGGCTGTCGCCGACGTGGGCCAAGAACACCGAGCCGCCGCCGACGACCACACCGACGACGGTGGTGGTCATGCCGCGACGGCCTTCGCTCTCGGCCTCTTCGTACACCCGGCGGCTCGCCTGCTGGCAGACCTCGTCGAGGGCCTCCAGCACGGAGTTTCGGGTGTTTCGCCCGGGGTTCTGGGCGTAACGTAAGACCGTGTTTCGCAGGGCCTTCGCGGCCTGGCGGAAGGTCTCGATCGTCATCGCCGACGCGATCTCGCCGCAGGCGCGCCCGCCGACACCATCGGCGACGACGAAGAGCCCGTTCTCGGGATCGGTGAGGTGGGCGTCTTCGTTGTTGTCGCGGCGTTTGCCGGGATCAGTCTCTGCAGCGAAGCGGATCACGGGGCCCTCAATACACCTGAATCGGGATGCGCTGGATGGAGAAGGGCACGCTAGTGGAGGAATCGACCCCAACCTCTAACAGCCGAACCTCCAATGTGCCTGCTCCGCCGCCGGACTTCTGCGGGAGTTCGATCACGACATCCACAACCCGCTCCTCACCCGCCTGGAGGCGGTTGTCTGAAAGGGTTGTGTAAGGGGGAGTGGCCATCACCTCCCGGCGGAGATCGTGGCGAAATGGCGCGCCGACCGGTTTGCCCTTCTCGTCGTACAGCGTGACCTCGACTCGGAGGGCCTGGAAGGGGGTGCCCGTGGGGATGGCGTGGCCGGCGCCGGTGTTCTGCAGGGTGAGCGTGCCCTTGAACGGTTTGCCACGAACCGCGCCGCCGGGTTGGGCCTTGAGCAGAACGCTGAGGCCACGACCCGCCTCGGCGGTGAAGCGGTGGCTGGCCTGGGCCTCGTACCGACCGGCGACGACAAGGCCGCCTTGTAAGGGCATGTGGCAGTCTTGGCAGCGCACCCCGGCCTCGGCCCACTTGGAGCGTGACCACTCGCCGTAGGTGTCGTAGAAGGGCTTGTCGGCGCCGGTCCAGGTGAGCTGGTGGCAGGTGGCGCAGGTCTCGGAGCGGCCGAGCTCGGCGCTCACGGCGACGGGGTGCGGGGCCTTGGGCGCGGCGCGTGTGGACACGACGACCCCGTCGCGCACATGGCAAGCCGCGCAGGTGACGCCCTCTTGCTGCAGAGTTGGGTCCCAGGCGGTGTTCTCCCGGGTCTTCGCCTCGGTGAGCGGGCCGCCGCGGTACTCCTCGACCAGCCGTGGCTGCTGCACGGTGAGCGGCAGGTGGCAGGAGAGGCACAGCGGGCTCTCCCCGGTGGCCTTCATCGCCGCGCGGAACGGCGGGCTCACCCAAGCGGCGCGGTGGCCCGATCGGGACCAGTCGTCGTGGGCTTGGTAATGGCAGGCGTTGCAGCCCTGGGCGCTCAGGTTGGCGAGGCCCGGCGGGAGCTGGGTGAGGGTCACCGGCACCCCGGCGGGGAAGAGCGGCGGCGCCGGGGGAGGCGGCGGCTCGGCCGGGGCGACGGGCTCGACGACGACGGGATCTTCGACGGGCGGAGGCGGGAGCGGCTCGGGGTCGCGCCAGCGCAGGCGCTCTCCGGCGTGCACGAGCAGCGGAAGCCCCAGGAGCAGCAGCGCCAAGACGCGGAGGAGCCCAAAAATACGATCAGAAATCGACCACCTCCTCGCCGAGATCGCCCGCAGGCGCCGATGGAACCCAGATCTCGGCGCCAGTTGGGCCGTAGAGCGCGGTGTAAGCCGCATAATTGGCGGACACCTTCTTCACATAGTCGCGGGTCTCCTTCAAGGGGATCTGCTCTACCCAGTCGTCCATGGTGATGCGGCCCTCCCACGGCGCGAGCCAGGAGCCGATGTTGTGCGGGCCCGCGTTGTAGCTCGCCACCGCCAGCGGCCAGGCGCCCTCAAAGCGGGTGAGCAGGCGGCCCAGGTAAAAGACGCCATAGCGCAGGTTGTGCTCAGGCTGCTCCAGCATCGCCGGGGTGTAGGTGTCTTCACCCAACATCATCGCCACGCGTGATCCCGTGTTGGGCATGATCTGCATGAGGCCGATGGCGCCCACGGGAGAGACGGCCTGGCTGTTGTAGACGCTCTCTTGGCGCATGAGGCCCAAGGCGAGGAGGGGATCGACGTCTTCGCGG